>CAUPZU010000004.1:0-149217 GCA_963516025.1 Acinetobacter lwoffii | reverse complement strand
ATCTTCATCACCGCCGATGGATGTGCATTCTACAGCATTTCAGAGCCCTTGCAACCCCCTTTTTGAGAAAATCATTTTGTATGTATATTTTTTAAGCTTTTCGTGTGTTTTCATTCATTTTTTATACAAATTTGCTTAAATGATGTCTATTCGTGAATATAACGTTTATTATTTTCATACTAATAAGTAGTGCTACTTACACAGAAAAGGCCTCAGGTTACCTTATGCATCGTTCTATTTACTTATCTATATGCTTATTTTCTTTAGCTTCAAGCGCACATGTTTTCGCTGAGGTGACCACCGATGTGGAAAATCTGGAAAACGAGCCTGCAAAAACGCCGCTTAGAACAAAAATCTCGACCAAAGCGCAACAATTACAAACGCAACTGAAAGTTGATGCCAGTGCCGCACAGGCTGAAGAAGTTAAAGATCCTTTTCAGCCGTTAAATAGAAAGATTTATCAGTTTAATGATGCGATTGACCGCACCGTGGTACGCCCCATAGCCGTACAATATGTGGAAAAGGTTCCTCAAGATGTTCGTGGCAGCTATACCCAGTTCCGCAGTAACATGGGTGAACCTTGGAATGTGGTGAATCAGCTGATTCAAGGTCGTCCTGCCCGCGCTGCTAAATCTCTAGGTCGTTTTACTATTAATACCTTAACGACTTTAGGACTGGCTGATCCAGCACGTCGCCTTGGCTTGAGCCATGAAGAGGAAAAATTTGGAATTACTTTAGGGTATTATGGCGTGCCTTCTGGCCCTTATATCATGTTGCCATTTTTAGGTCCAAGTTCTGTCCGTGGCGTAATCGGTACTGCTGTAGATAGTCAAGCTCGTCCACAAAAATACATTCTCGAAGATGAAGATGGACTTTACTGGACTGATCAGTTTTGGCGTGCCATTGATACCCGTTCTGAAATACTGGACGTTGAAGGGGTGCTGACGGGTGATCGCTATGCGCAGATTCGCGATATTTATTTGCAACGTACCAATTATGCAATTGCAGAAAAGAAAGGCACAGAACAAGATACACTGTTCCTAGAAGATGATTTTGAAGATGAAAATTCTGATGATGCACCTTCTAGTGATAGCAATATTGAATCTTCAAACGAAGATCTTTAAGTTTAAGCTTCATGTATGACTGCTAGTGAAAATCTGTTCGCTAGCAATACTTTACTTGTTATAGTACATCTTATAACCAATCCTGGGATTGAATCACTTTTTTATGTATTTCATTCAACCGACTCGTGATATTCCTTATTTAGATCAAGTACTTGATACGCTTCCGCATGTTCAGATGATCTATCTGGATGATCATGAACTATATGACTCTACGATTATTGCGATTGCAGATGTACATGATTATCTGAAATATAAGTGGAATCTGCCTACGATTGTACTGGCCTTAGAGAATGAAGGTACTGCTTTGGCTCAGGCCTGGGAACAAGGTGCTTTAGCCGGCTGGATCTGGAACAAGCTTCCCGAGAATCCAGATCTGGCATTACAAAAAATTGATGCACAATATAAGCGTAACCAGGATAGCCGTGACCTTCCTTCTGCTGCAGAACTACAAAAAAAATTGTTACCGAATCCTATTGAACTGACCAATTACGAGGTCGAAACCTATTTTCAGCCTTCAGCCTATCTTTCAGGGGATTGGTATGATTATTGGAAAATCAGCGACAAAGAAGTGATTTTCTATTTGGCCGATGTATCCGGACATGGCGTCACCAGTAGTTTGCTCACGTCCTGGATGGCTGCTTTCCATGGTCGCTCCAAGACGCCGCGCGAGCTGATCAAGAAGCTGAACGGCATGCTGATGCAGGAAAATATTGAAAAGCACATCACCATGATTGCCGGGATTCTTAATCTGGAAACCCATGTATTGAAATGGTCTAGCGCCGGACATTATCCACCACCAATTATATTTGAACCCAATCAAGAGCCTAAAATCCTCTCTTCCAGCAGTTTCCCTTTGGGTTTAACCGAAGATCTTGAAGTTGAGGAAAATGAATGGGTATTAAGTCGCAATGCACGCTTTATTATCTGTTCGGATGGGGCATTAGAACCCTTTGATGGTGGTTTAAATGAACAATTCTCGCAATTATTACACCATTTGCAAAACCAATCTTTTCAGGCTCCGGAACATGTGGCTGACGATATCGCCTTTTTAAGCTTTATCCGAGTAAATTAGCAGTATATTTACAGGCTTTATAAGCACTTAATTTGATTACTACTTTCAGCCACTTGAGTATCAATACACCCTATGGGATAATTTAATATCCTTCTCTGCAAATGGCATTTATATGTCAACAGGTCATATTGAATATGCAAGTCTGAACGGAACGCATATTTTTAAGCTTATCGGCGAAGTGCGTGCCCAATCTTGTATTAGTCTAGACAAATTACTGAACAAAATTGAACAGCAAGACAACGTAGTTGGCGCTATCGTTGATCTCACCGAAACTAGTTTCATTGACAGTACCGTACTCGGTGTTTTAGCGAAACTAGGACTCAAACTCAAGCAAGTACATAACATTCAGGCTGTCATGCTTTCTACCAATTCTGACATTACCACTTTGGCCAACAGTATGGGACTGAGCCAGGTGTTTGTGATTCTGAATTATTGTGGCGATCCAAATGTCTGCACACGTGCACTGATGGAAGAACATGTCACGCATCAAAATATGCTAAATACGGTTCTGGATGCACATAAAACCTTGATGAAACTGAATCAAAGCAATCAGAACATGTTTGAACCTTTAGTGAAACAGCTACAGAAAGAGCAAGACAATTTAGATAAAATTTCCGAGCAACAGGTATAACCATCTTATAAGAGGACCCTATGACTTTACTTTCTGTTGTACAAATGAATTCTCAAAATGAAATTGATGCCAATTTCGTGGAGATTGAATCTTTAATTCAACAAAGTAAGGCCAATGGTGCTGAACTGATTGTTTTCCCGGAAAACTTTGTCTGTTTTGCAGCAGGTAAACAGCGTGAAACTGCTGCACAATTTGAAGTGATTCAGCAACGTCTAGAACAACTTGCCCATGAATATGACACCTGGATCGTTGCCGGTACATTACCCTGCCCTTATCGTCCGGATGGTTCGATCATTGAAGATGGCCGCGTGCGTACCGTTAGCCTGTGTATCAGTCCGGAACGCACCGAAGCGCGTTATGACAAAATTCACCTGTTTGATGTGCAAGTCGGCGATGCTGTCGGTGGTTATCAGGAATCCAAGTTCTTTGAACCCGGCACAGATGTTGTCGTAGCCAAAACACCTTTTGGCAATATTGGGTTAATGGTCTGTTATGACCTGCGCTTTCCGGAACTGGCGTTAAATTTACGAGCCAAAGGTGCAAACCTCTTGACCGCTCCTTCTGCCTTTACCTATACCACAGGTGAAATGCACTGGCAGCTTCTTCTGCAAACACGTGCTCTAGATAGCCAATGCTCGGTGCTTGGTGCAGCTCAACAAGGCTGGCATGGAGAAAAACGCCAGACTTGGGGACATGCAGCCGCCACCAATAGTCGTGGACAACTTCTTAATATGATCCATGCAGAAGGTGCTCAACTCATCACCGTCGACTTTGATTTAAATGAACAGCAAAAAGTGCGTGAATCCATGCCTTTAATGCAACACCGTAGACTTCTTCAACTTTCCTGAATCGTTTCATTTGCTTGCATAAAATAACAAAATCCCTGCTTATTCTTCAGGTGAAATCACCGAGCATAGAAGCTTCATGAAAAATAAACAGGGATTTAACTCATGTCATTAGAAAAAGCCGTCTATACCGCACATGCCAAAGCCACAGGGGGCCGTGATGGCCGCGCCATTTCTGACGATCAGATTCTGGACGTCCAATTGGCCGTACCTAAAGAAATGGGGGGACCAAGCGGTGGAACCAATCCTGAACAGCTCTTTGCCGCAGGTTATTCCGCCTGTTTCTTGGGTGCAATGAAATTTGTTGCCAATCGTGACAAGCTCAATATCAGTAAAGATGCCTATATTGAAGGTGATGTTGGGATTGGTCCGATTCCTACCGGGTTCGGGATCGAAGTGACATTAAACATCCATCTTGAAGGCATGGATCAGGAAGAAGCGCAAAAACTGGTCGATGCTGCGCATATCGTCTGCCCATACTCGAATGCGACCCGTAATAATATTGATGTGAACTTAAATGTGATTACTTAAGATTTTGATTTAACTGCTATCCTGAAAAAAATAGCTTCAGGATAGCTAAATCTTCATTATAAATTTCAAAATTTACCCTCTTCATCTTTCGTCAAAAGCTACTTCTCTTCCCCACTTGAAAACTGCAGCAAAAACCTAATAACCTATATATAATGATTCTTATTTACAATTATCTGATTTATATTGATGTTAAAACCTGTTCTTCTAAGCTCTCTCCTGCTCCTCACTGCTACAGCCTCTTTTGCAGATCTTTATCTCTCAGAAAAAATCCATCCAAAATTAAAATCTCTGGTCAATACTGAAATTGAACGCCTGCCCATTCCTGCAACACCCAACAATATGATTCTGAGTGAATTTGGTAAAGGGATTATTGGTTGGGGAGCTGGCCCCAAAGATGCTGAAGCCCGTTTTCTCAATATTACTCAGGCAGATGTTGAAACAATGAAACAGGAAGGACTGAGTTTAGCAATGGCACAAGCCTGGCAGAACTTTTATGAAAATGAAATTCTGCGTAATCCGGGAAATCCGACTGCACCTTTTCGTGCACAACTCATGAAAAAAATCGTCAGTCTCTGGTAAATATCCAAAAGTCCTGACGATCATTATGATAAAGCGAGCAGATTAAAAAATTATTCTACTGCTTCGTTGGTTACTCGCAATACTTCTTCAATCGTGGTTTTTCCGGCCAATACTTTACGCAGACCATCATCACGAATGGAACCTGACTGCTGACGTACATAGCTTTCGATTTCATATTCAGCCGCATTGCCATGAATCAAACGGCGCATATGATCATCGACTGGGACAATTTCATAAATTGCAGTACGGCCACTAAAGCCAGTATTGCCACAACGTTCACAGCCTTGAGGTTGCGGTAATCTTAAATCTTGGGGATGCTCAATATTGCCAAATAGATTCTTCTCGAAAGCATCTGCCTCATGCCAGGTCGCGCAATGTGGACACAAGGTACGCACCAGACGTTGGGCAATTACCCCGATTAAAGAACTGGACAGCAGAAATGGTTCAATTCCCATATCTTTCAGGCGCGTAACCGCACCAATCGCGGTATTGGTGTGTAAGGTGGATAACACCAGATGTCCTGTCAGGGATGCCTGCACCGCAATTTCTGCGGTTTCCAGATCACGAATCTCACCAACCATGACCACATCCGGGTCCTGACGCAACATGGCTTTTAACGCACGGGCAAAAGTCATATCCACTTTGGTATTGACCTGCGTTTGTCCAATGCCTTCCAGTTGATATTCAATCGGATCTTCAGCCGTGAGGATGTTTTTAGAACCGTCATTCAGGTCAGAAAGTGCCGCATATAAGGTGGTGGTTTTACCCGAACCGGTCGGGCCAGTCACCAGAATAATCCCGTGCGGGCGATGCACTAAGGTCTTGAGTCGACCATAGTCATTATTCATCAAGCCCAAATGGGTCATGTTCAAACGGCCTGCCTGCTTGTCCAGAAGACGCATCACCACACGTTCACCATAAGAAGATGGCAAGGTGGATACACGCACATCGACTTCACGCCCTGCCAGACGCAAGGAAATACGGCCATCTTGCGGAATACGTTTTTCGGCAATATCCAGTTTGGCCATGACTTTAATCCGTGAAACCAGAAGCGGGGCCAGTTCACGGCGTGGCTGGACAATTTCGCGTAACTGGCCATCGACCCGTAAACGCACCGACAGTTTTTTCTCAAAAGATTCAATATGAATATCGGAAGCCCCGACACGAATCGCCTCTGAGAGCAATGCATTGATCAGCCGCACAATCGGCGCATCATCTTCCTGATCCATCAGGTCTTCAGCTTCAGGTACGGAATCAGCCAGGCTGAGTAAATCCGGATGATCTTCCAGACCGGCAGCGACCTGTTGCGATTCGCCGCTATCGCCGGCAAAACTGGAACTGAGTAACTGGTTAAATTCCTGTTCGCTACAGAGTTGAAAATGAGCCGGATAACCGAGCAGACGGCGAGCTTCCTGCAATGCAAGCATCGAGGTATTGTCACGACGCAGAATAAAGGCCTGATCTCCCTCATAACGCAACAGCACACCATGGCGCTTGGCGAAGCTATATGGGATTTGTAATTGTTTAAGTACTTGCATCGCGGATTATAATAATGATGAAAAAATTTAAATTGAGTGTACTCTAAGCATATGACAGCGTGAAGTATGTTTTCAAAGATTTAGCAAGAAAGGGTGCCAAGATTGCCGCGAGATAAAGATGAATTAATCCCGAATACAGCGAAAATGCGCTGGTGGGGAGAACAGAATTTTGAAATAAATCAGTCTAAAGCCTGGCAGTTTGGCTCCTTGCTGTTTCGGCTGACCCGAGGGATTCAGGAATGGCGACTGGAATATTTCCGCCCTTCTGTGCAATACGATTATGAACAGCAATGGCATCAGATTGATGATCCGAATTTTGCCTTTCCCCCACCTGTGAAAATTGAACGCTATATGTTCAAATCCACGCAAAACAAATTGCAACTGATGCCACGCCTTGCAGACCGTTCTGTGGTGATTAAACCAGTCGATCCGATTTATATTCCTGCCGGACAGCGCGGTACGCTTTATATCAGCACGCCCTTATGGATTGCCGGTTTTGTCGAGGGGCAGCGCGAACCGATTTTCGATTTGCCGGTAATCTTGCCAAAAGACACCTGGTTTGGACCCAATCACCGTTCGGGGGAAATCTGTTATGCCACCGCAGTCGATGGCAGAACCGAACTGAAACAGTTACATCCGCGAGCCTTTCGTGCAGTCACGCCGATTGAGTTTCACAATACCAGTAACCAGCAATTGCGCTTTGACCGGATGAATGTTCCTGTGCCTGCCCTGCCGCTTTTTTACAGTGAAAGTACCGGCCGCTTATGGACCTCACAAATCCGGGTCTTGCATGAAAGTTCAGACCGTCCACCGCGGATTCGAGTCGAAAACCGCACGCCGCCGAATGCCGGCGAAGTCGCCTATCTGCATCCACCGCGTGATCCAGCAGGCGCGTTATTTAATATGTTTGATTCATTTTTCTAAGGGCGTCTGATGCCAAGTTCAAATATTCCGACCGAAGTCACCAATAGCCTGAAGGGAGTATTTACCAATATCAATACCGACCGTTTGACCGAAGTTCTGGTGGCGGTGGTGTTGTGCTTTATTGGTTTCCTGATCGCACGCTTTATTTCCAATACCTTTATTCGCACCATTGGTGTCCGTTTTAATGCCCATCAGAAACTGGTCTGGCGCCGCGGAATTTTCTATTTTATCTTCTTGCTGTTTGTGATGGCTAGTCTGAAAGAAGCCGGTTTTAAACTCAGTGTCTTCCTTGGCGCTGCAGGGATTTTAACGGTCGCACTGGGTTTTGCTTCGCAAACCTCAGCATCCAACCTGATCAGTGGTCTGTTCCTGATTGGTGAAGGTTCTTTTGAAGTCGGTGATACCATCCAGATTACCTTGATTCGTGGGCATACCATTGAAGGCGAAGTGATTTCGATTGATCTGCTCTCGGTTAAACTTTTGACCCAAGATAATATCTATGTGCGTTTACCGAATGAACAGCTAATTCGGGCACCGGTGCAGAACTTGTCGAAATTTCCGATACGGCGGATTCCGATTACGTTGGCGATCAATTTCCATGAAAATATTATCAAGGTACGCGAAGTTCTGCTGGACGTTGCCAATAAATATCCACTGGTACTGGCCGACCCGAAACCTGCAGTCACCGTTACCGCTTTCCGTGAATCTTCGATTGAACTGCTGTTTGCAGTGTGGTGCCAACAGGAAAACTACCTGAAAGTTCGTGATGAAATGCAGGAACGGATTCGCAACGGCTTTGTCGATAACCAGATTGAAATTCCGGTGCCAAAAATGGGCTTTGTCGATCATCCACTTTCCCGTCCTTTGGAAAATGAAGAAATCGATCAATATGCCAATGAAAAGGCCCTCAAAAGAGAGCCTGATCTGAAATAACCCTTAGATTCCCTCTCCTTTTTAAAGGAGAGGGTTAGGGAGAGGATTCAAAGCTCCCTCTCCGGCATCGGCGCAATATAAGCAATCAGTAGCATCACCCCGCCCGCCAGCAAGAAGGAAATCACCCGGGTCAGGGTGCCAATATGTGACAGGTCAAATAGTACGAGCTTCAAGGTCACAATCACCAGAATACTGCCGCCTAAAATCCACATCAGTTTCAGTTTTTTGAGCGTTGCTGTCCACATGGTAATCCAGGCGAGTAATACCCAAAGTATGGTCAGACTAAGCTGAACCGTCGCATTGCTCCATAATGCCAGCTCATTAAACGGCGTCTGCAGGTACACATGTAAAGCTCTTAAAACAATATAACTGGAAAGCCATAACAGACTTAGTACCATTAAAACTGCGATCATGCCTTTATCACGTCCCACCTTGATTTGCTGTAACAGCATCCAGATAAAACTGGCAAACATGGCGATACTGATCAGGTCAAAAGGATTCAGAATCGGCAGCCAGTAATATTGAAAGGCTTGCTGGCTAAACAGCTGTGAACAAACCAGCCAAGTTGCCATCAGCAATAAACAGCTCTTGGTTTGCCAAAGCTGCTGCCAACCTGACTGCACATCCTGCCGATAGCACCACAGGCAGAATAATAAAGGTAAAATCACCATGCTCAGATAAGGCATGTTCGGGATCAGGCATAAACTTGCCAGAGCCAGACTGCTAAAAACGCCAAAGCTCATCCATTCTTTGGAGAGCTGCAAGCCAGCCAGCGGTCTAAGCCACAGAATGGCCAATAATATCGTTGAAAGTGCAGAAACCCCACGTTCCAGATCACTATTCCAGACAATCACCGCATTCTGACTGCGATCCAGAGTTAGAATCGCCGCAATGACCAGCAAGGGCGAGATGCCACTCCACTTCGGCAGTAACCAGGACCATTCCTGGGTTTTGCGCAGGATCATTTCATTGAACAGTACATAACCCAGTGTGATGATAAATAAACTCAGCACATAGGCATGCTGACTCGGAAATTCATCTTCCAGCAAGGCAAATAACATCAGACTGGCCGCGACACTCACGCTGCTTAAAAAGCTGACACTCAGACTATCCATCTGCTGCTGGTACTGTTTTTTAAGCTGACTGATGACCACGACTGCCACATAGCACAGACTCAAAATCCAGAAAATGATTCGCGGTGTTGGATTAATCTCGACCAGATAATACAGGCTGCTGAATCCGGCCATCAGCAATAAGCCCATGCTCAGATAGTGTGCTACCCGGACATTTTTTTCCAAGGCCCATAAATAAATCAGCACACCTTCAACTGCCCAGCCAATCACACTCCATTGTTCTGTCAATAAGATCGGTGGCACTAAAGCGAGAAAAATCAGCATCAGGCTCAGATAGCTCTGCGAAATGAGCTGGATAGTTTGTTTACGGCGCAACAGTGTCCAGCAAGCGGCAAAGACCAGTGCAAAGAACAGGCTTAATCCAGCTTGCCAGAGTTTTTGATTAGGCTGATTAAAATGAATCAGATACAAAAAAATATAAGCGGTAATAGGAGCAGCAAAAATCAGTGCTAAGTCCAATACCGGTTTTAATTGAAAACGTGAGAGATCCTGTCGTGCCAGCAACTGGCTAAAGCGGAAACCTAGCCAGATAAACAGTGCACTATGTGCCAGAATCAGCGCAGTCATGGCATAACGCTCATATGTATAACCATGAATCAGGCTATATATCCCGCCAACGACCCCAGTGACTAAAAAAGCAATTTGATTGAGAATCTTCCATGGTCGGAAACTGCTCAGCACTGCCACCCCGATATTGATCAGCAAATAATAGCTAATCAGCTCAACGGCAGAAGCATCGCGGGTCGGTAAGGTAAACGGCGCCAGATAAGCAATCAGCAAAGCCATCAAAGCCAGTTCGATGCTTTCCTGTTTCAGGCTTAAATATAGAGTGATGGCCAGAATAATGAGAAATAGCAATGTTGCCAACGGTAACGTGGGAATCACCAGATTGTAATAGGCAAAAAATAAGGTCAGGAACAGACTCCCCAAACCCAGTCCTTCCAGTGCCAGAGCAAAACTCCGATTTTTTTGCATCAGGCGATAACCCAGACCTGTTACACAGCCACTTGCCAGTGCAACCAGGCCCAATTTTGCAGCCAGACTGAGTTGCCAGTGCTCGGTGGCAAAGCGCAGCAGTAAAATAATCCCAATCACCAAAATACTGATTGCGACCTTGAGGACAGGATTCCCCTGAAAAAGCCAGCGCTGCAGTTGATCTACCAGATGAGGAGAATCGTTTACCTCTTGGGCAGACTCGGTTTTCACCAATGGAACAGAATCGGATCGATCCGGTGATCGCTGTAAGGGATCGGCAGAAAGAGATTGTGATTGCAGCTGTATCAAGCGCCCTTCCAGACGTTGCAGCCACCTGAGCAAAAAGAATACCCAGGCCGTAATCCCGATCCCCATCAGCCAATCCAGTTCAGCCAGTCCACCAACAATGGCAGTAATTGAAGAAATATATAAAGGAACTTTAGAGTTTTGCTCCAAGGACATCTGCTGCTGTCCGGCCAATTGATTCAGCGGTGCTTCTACCGCAGTGACATATTGCATCACGCTAAAGATAAACCCCAAACCACACAGATAAGTCACAATCTGATAACCCAGATACCAGGCGCTGATCCCGGCAATCAGCAGGGTAATCAGCCAGATCATGCGCAACTCATTCCGTCCTGCAGCCATTCTTATATTTCTCTTTCCTGAATTGTTCCATCATACAACAGCTTGTGCTGCTTATTTCATCTTCGGCCGATATTCGCTAAGCTGTAAACTCAGACTCGCCTCAGCGAGCGCGGTAAAAATCACGTACAATAGCGCTGTATTTTGAATAAGGAATTGATTACATGCCACCATTTGTCTTGGTCGATGGCTCTTACTTTTTATTTCGTGCCTTTCACGCACTGCCACCATTAACCACGTCAACCGGTTTACATACCAATGCAATTCGTGGTGCGATTTCTGCTATTCAAAAACTGATGCGCCGGACCCAACCGACCCATATGGCGGTAATTTTTGATACCCCCGAACCGACCTTCCGGCATGAGCTGTCACCGATTTATAAAGGTGACCGTCCCAGCATGCCAACGGAATTATCCGAACAGATTCCTTATCTGCATGCCTTGATCCGCGCCTTGGGCATTCCGCTGCATACCTTGCCGGGTGCCGAAGCCGATGACATTATCGGGACACTGGCCAAACGTGCCGAGGCGATGGGACATCAGGTGCTGATCTCTACGGGCGATAAAGATATGGCGCAACTGGTGACCGAAAAAGTTACCCTGGAAGACAGCTTTAAAGAAAAACCGCTGGATGTCGACGGCGTGTTTGAAAAGTTTGGCGTCTGGCCGAATCAGATTATTGACTATCTGACCCTGATGGGCGATGCATCAGATGGCATCATGGGCGTGCCAGGTGTAGGTGCCAAAACTGCAGCAAAACTGCTCACTGAATATGGCTCGATTGGCGGCATTTTAGAAAATGTCGACAAGATCAAAGGCAAAGTCGGCCAAAATATTAAAGAACATGTCGATGGTATTGCACTGGACCATCAGCTGGCCAGTATTGTGATCGATCTAGATCTTAACTTTGGTTATGACGATTTAAAACTGGGTGAGCCAAATGTCGAGACCTTGCGTCATTTGTACACCGAGCTGGAATTCCGTAACCAGCTGCAGTCCTTAGATCACCCGAACAACCCGAATAATTCAAACTACCAGCAGGCGGCAAAATCTATTAACGCCAAAGCGGTTACAGCACCAGAACCTCTGGAAGACCATGCGTCTGTAACCAGCAGTGATGACCAGCTAGGTCAAGCGACCTACCACACAGTATTAAGCCAGCAGGACTGGGACACACTGTTTGAGCGCCTAAGTACCGAAAAACGTTTTGCCTTTGATACCGAAACCACCAGTTTGGATTATCGTATTGCACAGATTGTCGGTTTCTCGGTCGCCTTCGATGCGCAGAATGCTTATTATGTTCCCTTGGCACATGATTATGAAGGCGCACCGGAGCAGCTGAATCGTGAAGTAATTCTGGCGCAGATCAAACCAATTCTGGAAGATGAGTCTGTAAAGAAAATTGGGCATCATCTGAAATATGATGCACATGTACTGGAAAATCATGGCATTCATCTGGCAGGCTGGTATTTCGATACCATGCTGGCTTCCTATGTCCTGAATTCTGTCGCGACCCGTCATGGCATGGATGATGTGGCCCGTCTGTATTTGAGTCATCTGACCACGACTTATGAACAAGTGGCCGGTAAAGGTGCTAAACAAAAGACCTTCAACCAGATTCCACTTGAAACTGCAGCACATTATGCCGCAGAAGATGCACATGTCACCTATCGCCTTTATGAAGTCTTGAGCGGGAAATTACAGGCACATCCTGAACTGGTGAATATTCTGCATAATATTGAAGTTCCGGTCGCACGTGTACTGACGCAAATGGAAGAAAACGGCATCGAACTGGATCTTGCTTTTCTGGATCAGCTTGGGGGCGAATTTTCCAACACCATGCACAATCTGGAAAACCAGATCATGGAAATTGCCGGTGAAAGCTTTAATGTCAGCTCACCTAAACAGGTCGGTGAAGTTCTGTTTGAAAAGCTGGGGCTAAAAGGCGGTAAAAAAACCACCACCGGACAATACAGTACCAGTGAAAGTGTACTGGAAAAAATTGAACATCCGATTGCCCAGCTAATTCTGGAATATCGTGGTTTGTCCAAGCTGAAAAGTACCTATACCGATGGCTTATGCAAACAGGCCAATCCTGATACCCACCGTGTGCATACCAGTTATCATCAGGCACTGACTGCAACGGGCCGTTTATCATCGACTGATCCAAACCTGCAGAACATTCCGATTCGTGCCGAAATTGGCCGTCAAATCCGTAAGGCTTTTGTGGCACCGAAAGGTCGTGTTTTGCTGGCAGCCGATTACTCACAAATTGAACTGCGTCTCATGGCCCATTTATCTCAGGATGAAGCCCTGCTGGATGCCTTTATTCACGGTCAGGATGTACACCGCCGTACCGCAGCGGAAGTTTTGGGCATTGCCTTGGAAGATGTCACCAATGACCAGCGTCGTCAGGCCAAGGCCGTCAACTTCGGCCTACTTTACGGCATGTCCGAGTTTGGTCTGATCCGTCAGCTAGGTTTTACCCGTCAGGAATCACAGGATTATATCAAGCAGTATTTCCATCGTTATCCGGGCATTTATGACTATATGCAACGTACCCGTCAGGTTGCATTAGAACAAGGTTTTGTTGAAACCCTACTCGGACGCCGTTTATATACCCCAGATATTGATGCCCGTAATATGATGGTGCGTAAAGCGGCAGAACGTGCTGCGATTAATGCCCCGCTACAAGGTTCGGCCGCAGACATTATTAAAATGGCAATGATTGAAGTCGACAAGATGTTGCCGAAAGATCAGGCCAAAATGCTGCTGCAAGTTCACGATGAACTGGTGTTTGAAGTCGATGAAGACATTGCCGATGAACTGGCACCTAAACTGGCTGAAGTGATGCAATCGGTATTGCAGATTTCTGTACCATTGGTGGTAGAAGTGGGTAAAGGCAAAAACTGGGATGAAGCGCATTAATGCGCCTTTAACCCCGTCTTCCTTATAGGAGGTGAGGAATATATTCCGCAAGGGGATGGAGGGGATTTTAATTTATAATCCTCATCTACAGGCAGCGATATTAAAATCTTTTCTGCTATCAAGTTTCGAACGCATATTTTTCTATTTTTAGGAAATCAGCAGCATTACTGGTTCAGAGTATCCAAGTTCCCTCTCCTTCCAGGAGAGGGTTAGGGAGAGGTTAAAATCCCATCTTCTTCTTGCACTTCGATTAAAACTTGTCAAGGTTTGGCAAGTTTAACAAATCCCTCCCAACTTCCCTTTTCTAAAGGGAGGAGCAAATAAAAAAGGACGCTGAGGCGTCCTTTTTTATTTGGATCCGATTAAAGACCGGTAAGCAATACAATCGCCACCTGGTTCATAATCATTTCGATAATAATCAAAGTTAAAATGGCAAAGATTGGAGAAAGGTCAATCATCCCCATATTTGGCATAATCCGGCGGAATGGTGCCAGTAAAGGTTCAGCCAGTTCTTGCACGACTTCAATATAAGGCGAACGAGACTGGGTAAACATCACCACCCAACTTAAGATAATTGTAGCGAAAATCAAATAACGACAGAAACGGATCAAATCCTGCATCATGGTGACAAAAGTCAGAATAATCAGATGGACAGGCCCATTCGGCATCCCTCCTGACAGATACATCATGCCAAAAATTTTAAGCAGATAGAGCACGACCAGTAATGCCAAAGCAGCAGTACTGACTCGGCCTTTGGCCAAAGTTGGGAAAATTCGACCAAATACATCTACAATTTTAGTGGCTTTCACAGTAGAAAGAACCACAGGATTGTAGGGACTGACCGCTGCCAGTTGCATTAAAAATCGGAAGAATACGAGCAAAATCGCGACGTTAATGATAATGCCAAAAATTAGCGCAGAATTTGCACCCATACTTGAACGTTCCTAAAAATTAAACTGAAGATTTGCTGCTTTCACTGAGCTCTTGTGCCAGTTCTTGACTGCGTTTTTGTGCAGCGGCAAGTGCCGCCTGAATATTTTGAGAAATCTGGGCGCGATCAAAGACTTCAAGTGCCGCCTGTGTAGTCCCATTTGGAGAAGTCACATTTTTACGTAACTCAGCCGGCGTATTCGAGCTGGTAATCGCCATTTGCGCCGCCCCTAAAGCCGTCTGCAAAGTCAGTGCGGTTGCAACTTTTTCATCCAAACCTAAATTTTTACCCGCACGAATCATACTTTCCATCATATAGAAAAAGTAAGCCGGACCCGAACCCGAGACTGCAGTGACTGCATCAATTTGTGCTTCTGAGTCGACCCAAATGGTCAGTCCGGTCGATGCCAGAACCTGACTGGATAGTTCACGATCACTCGTTTCCACAGATACATTGGCATATAAACCATGTGCCCCAGTCTGTACCAGTGCTGGCGTGTTCGGCATGACCCGTACAATACGCTCAGTCCCTAATAATGCTGACAATGTGGCAATTTCTGCACCAGCAACAATGGAAATAATCAGCTTATTATTAACCAGACCTTTTAAGGGTTGCAGCACTTGAGCCAAAACCTGAGGTTTTACCGCCAATACGACGATATCTGCATCCTGAATTGCAGCACTATTCTCCCCGGTCACATTAATTTCTTTTTCCGCCAATAAAGCACGGACTTTTTCGATCGGATCAGAAACTGTAATACGTGTTGCTGGCAAACCACGTGAAATCAGACCGCCAATTAAGGCTTGGGCCATATTACCGCCACCAATAAAACAGATATTACAATTTAAAGCTGCACTCATGTTCAATGCTCATCGTTGAGTTCTAAAGTTGAAAAAACCGAAATCGGCAGCCATCCGCCTGCTTCACAATATGCAGATTGGGCCAACCAAAATCCTTTAGGGGTAAACACGCCTAGCATAACATTATCTGTGCTTAATATTTGAATAGTATGCCGAGCCCAGGGAAATATTTGCGCTTCCTGAATGGCTTTTTTCAGCGGCCAGGTACCGACACGGCCATATAAATGAATTTTTTCGCCACCCTGCCGCTGCTGCAAATGCAAAGTTTGCTGCAACAATGCAGGAGATAAACCGAGCTGTGCAGGCGCGATGATAAATTTCCCTGACAAAACCTGTACGCTGTCTTTTAAAGCAAATTTTATAGTTTTCGGGCTAGTTTGAACTTGTTGCTGATCAGCTAAATAAGTCTCTGCGGTCAGACGATATAATTGCTGCTGATAGCGTACATAGTAAAAGCCTTGCCAATGCAATGCCGCCTGAGCATCTTGTTTGGCATAAATCACTTCGCGTTGCAAACGCTCCACCATATCTAAGGATGGACGATACTGTTCTTTACCTTTCATCCAGGCAGAGAGTAATTGACGTCGTCGTGATTTTGAAAGCTGTAGAAATTTACCAAGGTCGAGCTGCGTTTCAGTTCCACAAGATGCTAAATCCTGTTGCAGCACTTCTTGTAAAATGTCTTGAGCATCCTGCATTAACTCACTGGTTCGCACCAAGGCAGCTTGCATTTTAGGATAACGTTGGCTTAATAGCGGCCACAGGGTCTGGCGTGCCCAGGCCCGGTCATAATGGGTATCAGCATTGGTCGGATCTTCAATATTCTGAACATTCAGGTCTGATGCCCATTGGCAAATCTGCTCACGGGAAATATCCAGCAACGGCCGCCAAATCGTGAAATTTTCACGTATATCCAGCTGTTTCATTGCAGCCAAACCATCCACGCCTGTGCCAGACAATAAACGCAACATCAGGGTTTCCGCCTGATCCTGCTGATGATGCGCTAACACCAAAATTTCATCCGCTTGCAAATGTTGCAGATAGGCCTGATAACGTGAATTGCGCGCTTGCTGTTCCAGATTGCCACTGGCGACATTGACGGGCTGGATGATGCAGGGAATATTCAGTTGCTGACACTGCTGCTGGACAAAAGTGCCCCATGTACTACTGATACTTTGCAGCTGATGATCGACATAGATTGCCCGGACTTTTTGCGGGCATAAAAAAAACATCAGATGCAGCAACAGCATAGAATCTACGCCGCCACTGCATCCGATGAGAAATTTTGTCTCTGCAGGAAAGTCCTGCAGCTGTTTTAAGAAACCAGACCTAAATTGTCGCTGCCAAACTTCATTAAACGTTGGTAACGTGCTTCGCATCGTTCTTGCGCTTCCATTGGTAGCAGTTCATTCAAAGCTTCTTTCAGCACTGCTTTCAAGCTGTTCATGACCTGATCCGGATTTAAATGAGCACCCTCACCTTCATCCACCACATATTCTACAATACCCATTTTCTGCAATTTTTCTGCAGTCAGAGCCAAGGCTTCACTGGCCTGTTCAGCTTTTTCAGCGGTTTTCCAGAGAATTGAGGCACAGCCTTCCGGAGAAATCACCGAATAAATACTGTGAGAGAGCATCACCACACGGTCTGCTACCCCAATACCCAGCGCACCACCTGAACCGCCTTCACCCAGTACAGTTGCAATCACAGGTACTTTCAAATTGGAAAGCTGAGCCAGACTAGTGGCAATTGCTTCAGCCTGACCACGCTCTTCTGCACCAACACCCGGATAAGCGCCCATAGTGTCAATAAAAGTAAAGACTGGCAGGTTAAAACGCTCTGCCATGTCTAGCAGACGCTGTGCCTTACGATAACCTTCCGGGTTACTCATGCCAAAATTATGCTGTAATTTTTCACGGGTGCTACGACCACGATGCTGACCAACGATCATCACCGGTTGACCATCGAAACGAGCCAGACCACCGATCATCGCGCCATCATCACCATATAGGCGGTCACCATGTAAAGCATCAAATTCAGTGAATATTTCACCCACATAGTCCAGGAATTGTGGACGTTCTGGATGACGTGCAATCTGCACTGTCGCCCATGCTTTTGATGGAGTTGCTTTATTTTTCATAGGTTAACCGTTTTCATCCCTATAAAGGTATTAATTAACAAACTGTTCGGATTGAATCGAGAGTTCAATCTCCCAATTTTTAAATTGCTGCTGTTCATCGTGCAGTTCAGCGACCAGCAATGGCCATTGCTTGGCATCACCAGACACGCTGAGTTGCCATTGTTGCGCATTTTCAACCTTGAGTTCAATGGCAGGAAGCATCTCATCGCTACGACTGTGATTGACCAAAACCGACAGACGAAGCAGCAAACATAACCATAAAAGTTTAGATCCACCGACTTTCATCACATCAATCTTGGCATCAGCGCGCAATTTACGCCGATGGTGCGCGACCAAATGTGACAAATGATTTTGATCAACTTGCGAGAAACCGGCAATATCCGAATGTTGTAATAAATACGCGCCATGACGATGATAGCCACTGTGACTGATGGCCAAACCAATCTCATGCAGATAGGCGGCACGACGTAACAGGTCACTATCTTCAACACTCAACCCGAGTTCACTGGCCACGTCATTAAACAGTTTTTGTGCAGTCTGGACCACACGCTCGGCCTGTTTGGCATCGGCATTATAACGACCAATCAGGGCATGTACGGAACGATCACGGATATCTTCATGCTTGAAACGGCCCAGCAAGTCATACATCACGCCTTCACGCAGCGCACCATCCGAATAAACCAGATGATTAATTCCGAGCACATCAAATACAGCATAGAGAATGGCAATCCCAGCCGGCAATACCGCGCGGCGGTCTTCTTTGAGACCTTCGAATTCCATATCCGAGACATATTTATATTTGAGCAGTTTGTCTTTGAGTTTTTCCAGGCCTTCACGAGTGAGCTGTTCTTTGTCATTGCTCCAGCCCATATTGATACAAATCTGACGACAAGCCTTGATCGTGCCACTGGAACCGACCACCGCATCCCAGCCGGCTTCTTTATAGGTATTGGCAATTCCGGAGATTTCTTTACGCGCCGCAGTAACCGCTTTATCAAAAGCTTTGGCACTGATCTCACCATCCTGAAAATAAGCCTTAGTAAAGGCGACACAGCCCATCTGCACCGATTCAGTATGAATCGGCTCGAACTCTTCACCAATAATCAGCTCAGTCGAACCGCCACCGATGTCAACCACCAGACGACGACCACTGTTGGCCATGGTATGCGATACACCCAGATAAATCAGACGGGCTTCTTCACGGCCGGCAATAATTTCGATCGGTTTCGGTAAAATTTCTGCGGCTTTCTGGATAAATTCATGACCATTTTTGGCTTGACGTAAAGCATTCGTCGCCACGATCCGTAATCGGTTCGGCTGAACTGCACCTAAACGTCCAACGAAACGGGCCAGACAAGCCAAACCGCGTTGCTGGGCGGCTTCGGTTAAATTCTTATTTTCGTCTAGTCCTGCGGCAAGCTGAACTTTTTCTGACATTGATGCCACTTTCTTCACTTCGCCATGATCTACACGGGCGATGGCCAAATGAAAGCTGTTTGATCCCATATCGATGGCGGCAAGTAATTCTTCATCAATCAAAAAGTCAGACATTCCAGAAATAAACCTTTAACGAATTGTGCTTAGAGTAATTCACATACATGCAATTTAAAAGCCATTTGTAGCGACAATTTAATGCCTTATTCTTTTTTGTATCGGGAATAATAGTGAGACACGATCATCACTATCGTGATCATCCATTAGACAAAATAACATTAAGCATTGAAAATTTACAGATTCCCCTACATTGTTAAAGATGGCTATGTAATACTAATAATTAGTTATCTTTAAAATATTAATCTGGAGCACATTCCATGTCTGGCAACATCATAAACACTACTGACGCAAACTTCGAAGCAGACGTTCTTCAATCAGACGTTCCTGTACTGGTGGACTTTTGGGCAGGCTGGTGTGCACCATGTAAAGCAATTGCACCCGTACTTGAAGTGCTTGCTGATGAATACCAAGGTAAAGTTAAAATCGTGAAAGTTGACGTAACTTCTTGCGAACAAACTGCTGTGAATTTCAACATCCGTAACATCCCGGCTTTGTTGATGTTCAAAAATGGTGAAGTTGTTGCGACTCAAGTCGGTGCTGCACCAAAATCTAAACTGACTGCATTTATTGATGACAATATCTAAGCACAGCATTTTTAGTAAAAAATACGCGACTCATGCTCGCGTATTTTTTTCGGCTATAAATTGACAAACCTGGCATTTTCTCTTATATTCGCTACTCAAGAGATAAAGGATCCTAAATCCTGTCAATTTCTTACAAGACACATTACATAAGATGCCGCTCGGCAATAGAAATTGTTTTCCACATTTTTCTTTGAAACACTCAAACAGATCTCTGAATTGTTCTTTTGCAAATTCAATTGCTTTCGTTTGAATGCTGGTATGCGGCCGAATGTTACTCCCTTTCCAACCTGTATCTCAGAACTTTGATTCTATCTGACCACCTATGAATTTAACCGAACTCAAGAAAAAACCGATTGGCGAACTCATCAAGATTGCCGAGTTTATGGGCCTCGAAGGTATGGCTCGTAACCGTAAGCAAGACATTATTTTTGCCATCTTAAAACGTCATGCAATGAATGGCGAAGAGATTTTTGGTGATGGCGTTCTAGAAATTTTGTCAGATGGTTTTGGCTTTTTACGCTCAGCCGCAGGTTCTTATTTAGCAGGTCCTGACGATATTTATGTCAGCCCTTCTCAAATTCGTCGTTTTAACCTCCGTACTGGCGACACCATTACTGGCACCATTCGCCCGCCGAAAGAAGGCGAACGTTATTTTGCTTTACTTAAAGTCAATCAGATTAACTACGACACACCTGAAAATTCACGTAACAAGATTCTGTTTGAAAACTTGACCCCATTATTCCCGACCGAACAGTTGGTGATGGAGTTAGGCAATGGTACCACTGAAGATTTAACCACCCGTGTGATCGACCTAGTGGCCCCGATTGGTAAAGGCCAGCGTTCAATTATTGTGGCTCCGCCGAAAGCGGGTAAAACCATGCTGCTGCAAAGCATTGCACAGTCCATCGTTCGCAATAATCCTGAAGTTATTCTGATCGTTCTCCTGATTGATGAACGTCCAGAAGAAGTGACCGAGATGGAACGTACGGTTCGCGGTGAAGTCGTGGCTTCTACCTTTGATGAATCTCCTGCACGTCACGTTCAAGTTGCTGAAATGGTGATTGAAAAAGCAAAACGTCTGGTTGAACACAAGAAAGATGTGGTGATTTTGCTTGACTCGATTACCCGTCTGGCACGTGCTTATAACACTGTGATTCCTTCATCAGGCAAGGTATTAACCGGTGGTGTAGATGCGCATGCCTTAGAACGTCCTAAACGTTTCTTTGGTGCTGCACGTAATATCGAAGAAGGCGGTTCACTGACCATCATTTCTACTGCCCTGATTGAAACAGGTAGTAAAATGGATGAAGTGATTTACGAAGAATTCAAAGGTACAGGTAACCAGGAAATTACCCTTGATCGTCGTATTGCTGAAAAACGCGTATTCCCTGCGATGAACATCAAGAAATCTGGTACTCGCCGTGAAGAACGCCTGATGTCGGAAGACAATCTGCGTAAAGTCTGGATTCTGCGCAAGCTGTTGCATACTCAAGATGAATTGGCGGCAATGGAATTCTTACTGGATCGTATGAAAGAAACCAAAACCAATGATGATTTCTTTGATCAGATGAAACGCAAAGCTTCAAATTAAAATTTCAAATGAAAGGTCACCTAAGCGGTGGCCTTTTTTAGGTTGACATAAATTACAGAATGAAACAATCAAGCCTGATTTATGTAAATTTATTTTTAAGTTTTTGATTAATAAAATATTCAGATTAAAAATTGTATAACTTTTAAGTGTTTAACAAGCCTTTCTCCAATCTAAATACTTCATTCCATTGTTATTTTCTGTTAAAAACTTCTTATTTTTTATCGTTTTTCCGTACTTTTTTGATCATTGCCAGTAGCAATTAAAAATGCGCAGTGATAGCATATTTGCAGACCAGTTAGACTGCTCCTGCGTTGTTAGTCCCTAACACAATTAGGAACAATAAAAGCACTTAACAGACTAACTTTGGTTTTTTTAATCTCAATTTTTAGAGAGTGATGCCATGTTATTCAAAAAAATCGCTATTGCTGCTGCAGTTGCTACTACTCTAGCTTTCGTTGGTTGTGCTAAAAAAGCTGACGACGCTGCTGCTGACGCTAACCAAGCTGCATCTGAAGCTGTAGAAGCTGCTTCTGAAGCTGAAGCTGCTGCTGATGCTGCTGCTGTAGAAGCTACTTCTGAAGTTGCTGCTTCTGAAACTGCTGCTGTTGCTGAAGCTGACGCTGCTGCTGCTGTTGCTGTTGACGCTGCTGCTGACGCTACTGCTGCTTCTGAAGCTGCTGCTCAATAATCTTTTAGATTATTCAGTACAAAAAAAGAGAGCCTTTGGCTCTCTTTTTTTATTTTAAATACTGAAATTTAAAAAAATAGCAGAATTTAAAAAAAGCAGATCAGTTGACCTGCTCATTTCCAACACGTTGACGGAACTTCTGTCCGGCACGGAAGGTCACTACACGGCGTGCAGAAATCGGAATCTCTTCACCCGTTTTCGGGTTACGGCCTGGACGTTGACGCTTGTCACGTAACTCGAAATTACCAAAACCCGAAAGTTTTACTTGCTCGCCTGAGATGAGCGCCTGGCTAATCTCATCGAAGAACAACTCAACCATTTGTTTTGCTTCACGACGGTTTAAACTCGTGAGCTCACTTAAATGATCAGCCATTTCTGCTTTAGTTAGTGCTGTCATGAAGCCCTCAATGTCGCTTGGTAAGTGTTTTCTAACACTTGAAGGATATTATCCATACCTGATTTAATTTCAGCATCTTCCAGTGTACGGCTTGGATGCTGCCAGAGAAGTGCAAATGCCAGTGAGCGTTTCCCTTCTTCTACTCCTTGTCCAGTGTACACATCGAACAACCAAGTTGAGTCTAAAAGCTCTCCGCCTGTTTTTTCGATAAGTCCCTGAATTTCGCTAACATTAATCTTATCACTAATTAAAAGCGCAATATCACGTCGAACCGATGGAAAACGTGATAATTCTGTAAAATTAGATACATAAGTTTGCAAAACAGCCGCTTGATCCAATTCTGCTACCCATGTGGTTGCCAGATCAAGTTCGTCTTCAAGTGAGGGATGTAAACGCCCCAAGTAACCAATTGATTGACCATTCACGAGAATTTCTGCGGATTGCCCTGGGTGCAACCAGCTACGCTCTGAACGCACATATTCTACTTTGACACGACCAGCAGCCAGAATTTCTTCTACATCACCCTTAAAGTCAAAGAAGTCCATTGGCTGTGCCTTACCATGCCAAGACTCAGGGGTACGTGAACCAGTCGCAATCAATGCAAAAGTTGGAATCTGTTTTAAATCATGGATGCTGCTGGCTTCTTGATAGTCGAAACGCAGACCGAGCTCAAAGAAACGTACACGGCTTTGCTGGCGGTTGACATTGTACTGAACACAAGGAATCAGGCTAGACAGCAAGGTTGAACGCATCACAGCCAAATCACTTGAAATTGGATTAGCTAATGCTAATGGATTCACACTGGAATTAAGTTGCTTTTCAAGTTTTAGGTCTGCGAAGCTAAAGCTGATCGCTTCTTGGTAACCTAAAGTTACCGCGGTTTGACGGAGTTGGCCCAACTCAAATTGATCTTGGTATTTCGCCAATTTCACATCAATCACAGGCAGACTGATTTGAATATTGTCATAACCGTGAATACGTGCCACTTCTTCAATCAAATCTTGGTAAATCACCATATCATAACGATGTGATGGCGGTACCACTGACCACTCGCCTTCTGCTTTTACTGTAACTTCACAACCTAAACGGCTTAAAGCATCAGTAATGAACGCTGAGTCAACACTATAGCCTAGCAGTTGATCGACTTGTGCTTGATTCAACTCAATTGCGTCGCGTGTTGGCAATAACGCTGCATTTTCGGCAACTGTAATTGGTCCAAACTCACCGCCCGCAAGTTCCGCAATCAATTGTGATGCGCGGTGCATAGCGATCAATGGCAATTCAAAATCGACACCACGTTCATAACGCTGAGAAGCATCAGTATGCATGCCAAAGCTACGTGCACGACCGGCAATATGCAATGGCGCGAAGAATGCTGATTCCAGGAAAATTTCAGTGGTTGCATCGCTGACTGCTGAAGACAAGCCACCCATAATACCAGCAATGGCCAATGCTTTTTCATCATCTGCAATCACCATCACTTTTTCGTTGAGTTCAACTTCTTGTTCATTGAGCAAAACTAACTTTTCAGCTTCCGTCGCTTGACGTACATGTACCGCGCCTTGAACTTTGCCGCCATCAAATGCGTGTAGCGGTTGACCCAGCTCCATCAGCACATAGTTGGTAATATCGACCAGAATGCTGTGCTGACGGATACCTGAACGTGCCAATGCACGCTCCATCCATACAGGAGTCACAGCCTTGGTATTGACGTTCTTGATCACACGACCCAAGTAACGTGGACAGCCTTCTGTTGATACAAGGACTTTCTTTTCGTCGCTAATAGTTGCAGCCACTTCTTTAATTTCAGGGGCAGTCACTGGCAATTGGTTAATCACACCAATCTCACGTGCGATCCCGCGAATACTGAAACAGTCACCACGGTTTGGTGTGATGCTGATATCAATCACGTTATCGTCTAGATCTAGATATTCACGGATATTCACGCCTACAGGTGCATCCGCAGGAAGCTCTAACAGACCATCAATTTTATCTTCCAAATCAATTTCTGAAGCGCCGCACAGCATGCCTTGTGACTCGATACCACGTAGCTTGCCTTTCTTGATTTTGAAATCACCCGGAAGTACTGCACCAATGGTCGCAACCGGTGCTTTCATGCCAGCACGTACATTTGGCGCACCACATACAATTTGTAGAGGCTCACCTGAACCGATATTGACAGTGGTCACACGCAAGCGATCTGCATCAGGATGTTGTTCTACCGTCAGGACTTCCCCCACCACTACGCCGGTAAAGGGTTTAGCTGCAGGCGCAAGTTCATCCACTTCCAGACCCAACATGGTCAGTTGATCAGAAAGTTTTTCGCTATCGATGGCTGGGTTAACCCATGTGCGTAGCCAATTTTCGCTAATTTTCATTGATATAAAACCTGTAATTCAAATCTCTAGAATCCCCCTCTGCTCCCCATTTTCCAAAGGGGGAGAACTCCATCTATTTCGCGGAGTCCCTCTCCTTTTTAAAAGAAGAGGTTAGGAGAGGATTATTAAAAAGTTTTAAGCAAACTGGCGTAAGAAACGCACATCGTTTTGGAAGAACATACGTAAGTCATTTACGCCATAACGCAGCATTGCAAAACGTTCAACACCCAGACCAAAAGCAAAGCCTTTGTATTTTTCAGGATCAATGCCTGCAGCTTGCAGCACATTCGGATGCACCATACCGCAGCCTAATACTTCTAACCAGCGACCGCGTTCATCCATAATATCCACTTCCGCACTTGGCTCGGTGAACGGAAAATAAGATGGACGGAAACGTACTTTCAAATCTTTTTCGAAGAATTCGTTCAGCAGGTTAATCAGCAAACCTTTAAGTTCCGCGAAGCTGGTATTTTCAGCCACGTATAAACCTTCGATCTGATGAAACATCGGTGAGTGGGTTTGATCCGAATCACAACGGTAAACACGGCCCGGACACACGATCTGGATTGGTGGCTGCTGTGTTTCCATGGTACGAATCTGCACACCAGACGTATGCGTACGCAGCAAATGGTTCACATCGAAATAGAAGGTATCGTGCATGGCACGCGCCGGGTGATGACCCGGAATATTCAGTGCTTCAAAGTTGTGATAGTCATCTTCAACTTCAGGACCTGTTGCAACCGTAAAACCTGCCTTGGTAAAGAACTGGCAAATACGCTCTTGCACCTGGGTCACTGGATGGATACTGCCCACCTGTTGGCCACGACCTGGTAAAGTAATATCAATGGTTTCGCTTGCCAGTTTTTGTTCTAAGGCAGCTTTATGCAATTCTGCCTGACGTGAGGTCAATGCAGCGGTAATAGTTTCACGTACAGCATGGATTTGTGCGCCGAAGACTTTACGTTCTTCAGGATCCATTTTACCAAGCGACTTAGATTGTTCCGCGAGCTGGCTTTTTTTCCCCGTAAATTGCACTCGTACTTGATCAAGTGCAGCAAGGTCTTGAGCTGCTGCAATCGCAGCGAGCGCTTCAGTGGTCAGGGCTTCCAGTGACATAGTAACTCTCAAAGCAACAGGTTAAAAAATATTTTAAAAACCCCACATTCTAACAGTTTTTAGACACTTTGATGAAGATGCGTTTTAAGGAAAATTAGATTGGCATGATTAAATATAAAAAGTATAAGATAAACACAATATCAATCAGATCAAATCACTATGGCACTCGATCAAATTTGGAAACAGCAACTAACCCTCGTCACTTACGGCAATGAGTATTTGACTCAAGACCTGAGTTTCAATCGTTGGATTCAACATTCCATTTTTAATCAGCATCAGTTTGCCTTTCGGGATCTGATATCACAACACCTGCTGGCCCAGCATTTCCAGATCTGGCTGGAAGGCCTGAAAAAACAAGGCGTGCGTCGCCTCAGCTTGCATCGCTCTGATTTACTGGTTGATGAAAAAAATCCGAATGCCAATATCGAGCTATTACCACTGGCGCATTTTATTGTCAGTCATGGCGCTAAAACCAAAACTGCCTGGATCATCGGCAAGGAACTGCCTGAATGGTACAGCGCAGACAATGATTACGAAGCACCTAAATCACAGCAATCCCCTTTACGCCATGAAACATTCTGGTGTTATGAGCTAAATCCTAAACTGGCCAAGCGCATTGATGTCGATCTGGAAGCCCCAAACTGGGATGATATTCAGGCCTATACCGATCATGAACTGTTTGAAAGTAGCCTTGCCCAAGATTTTACCGAACCTGCATATACCAATTTGCCTTATTATGGCACCATGCCTGCCATTCAAGCCGATAGCGAAAGTCATTTGGCCTTAATTCCCACTAACTATTCAGCGGATTATGCTCACCAGACTTTGTACCGCCTAGATGCCTTAAATGACTTTATTCAAACGAAAATCCAACATCCCTATCGTGCAGATGGCGAAGTACTCAGCCCGGAGCAGCAACTCAATCTGCGACATTTTTCGCAAAAAATTGATGATTTAAGTGCTAAATTCATCAGCAAAGTCGCCAATCACTATAAGACCGCGCAGCTTACCCCTAAAGTTGCACCTGATCCATTTATCGGTATGAGTACTGAAGATCGTTCACCAAAAATTTCTAAAGCAGAAAAACCTCAGGACCCAGGAAAATCCAGTTCGTCTGCAAATGTGCTGACCTTAATTGTGATTACCGTGATTATCTGTCTGATTGGCTACTATTTCGGCCTTTAACATTTTACCAGAAAAGATTGAACATCCCGGGCAGAATTCAATGGAGATGTTGATACTCAGGAGCAGACATCAGCTTGAGGTAATACTGACGATTTTTGTGATGAGTTTTGATCATACAACCTATTATAAAATTGAGGTGAAGCATCTGCCTGAAAATTTCAGCATTGTTTGAATAAGCCAAAGCTGTTATTTGCTGATCGCCCGGAAATGCTCTCTTAATTGACCGATGGATATATTGAGATAAAAGGATAAATCTAGCCAGATCACGGTATCAATCTCCGCCCATTTGACCGGAATGCTACGCGTATAATTACCATCGATCATATAACTGGATTTCACCCTGCCCTATATTTTTGTCACTGATGTTAGCTCGAGCACTAAATTATTTTCCATGATCCGGGTGGATTAAAAGTTAGAGATTCCATTGATAATATAAGTCTTTAAGATTTTCGCCCAGATCATCTGCACATTCTTCCCTAATAAAATACGCCCCCATTTTTTCATAAAAATAACGACTGGAATTCAGGTTCAATACGCTGCATTGCATATGCTGATAGGATTTTTCTCGACTCAAACCCAGACCCAATTGAACTAAATCACGTCCAATGCCGCGACCTTGAATATTTTGAAGCAAATAAAGTGCTCTCAATTCACTAATTGGTGCATCCACCGGAAAATTAAAAGCCGCAAAACCCAAAACTTGAGCATTTTCTTCATAGACAAACACCCGTCGATTTTCCTGTTCAAGCACAGAACGCCACAAAGCGGCTCTTTGTTCTACACTCAACTTATCAAGAATCTCTGGTTTAATGATATTTTGATAGCTTTCATGCCAGCTTTGTACATGCACTTGGGCAATCGGCAGGACATCCTGTTGAGTGGCAAGTCGAATCATTATTTTTTAGCCTTATTTTTGATTATGCAGTTTAACAATGACTAAAAAATATAGGATTTACAACACTGATTTTTAAATAATATTTAAAATAACTACTTTTATTTAACCATAAAAAAAGACCACTAAAAGCGGTCTTTTTCAAGTCATAAAGACTTATGCAGCCAATGCATCTTTAGCTTTAGAAGCTAAAGCAGCAAACGCAACTGCGTCATGCATAGCGATGTCAGCAAGTACGCGACGGTCGATAATCACTTGAGCTTTTTTCAAGCCAGCGATCATACGGCTGTACGACAAACCATTTTGACGAGCACCAGCGTTGATACGTGCAATCCACAAAGCGCGGAATTGACGTTTCTTCTGACGACGGTCACGGTAAGCATATTGACCAGCTTTGATTACCGCCTGGAACGCTACGCGGTAAACGCGTGAACGAGCACCATAGTAACCTTTAGCGCGAGCAAGAATTTTTTTGTGACGGCGATGAGCCTGTACACCACGTTTTACACGAGCCATTTATAATCTCCTTAGATGTACGGGCACATACGACGAACTGAAGCAACGTCACTTACGTGAACCATTACACAGCCGCGCAATTGACGAATACGCTTAGCAGATTTTTTGGTCAAAATGTGGCGTTTGAACGCTTGTTTACGCTTAAAACCGTTAGCAGTCGCTTTAAAGCGTTTAGCTGCACCACGGCGAGTTTTCATCTTAGGCATAACAACCTCTTTTGAACACCTGTTCGGCTCGTTTGCACCATTACAAAACGACCTGCAGGTAAGGGAGCGAGTATTCTAAAGCATCTTTGTTTAAAACAAAAGCATCTTCACCCAATAAGCGAATTTAAAGAATGATTTTAGGATTTCAGTCTGAAAAAATATCCAAGACTGAATCAGGAAAATTATTTTCAAGTTTAGAACATGGCAAAGGCCGCATAGACAAACAGATAACGTCCAATTTTAGCGATGCTGACCATCAGCAGAAAACGGACGAGGTTTTCTTTTAATAGTCCCGCAATCAGGGTAATCGGATCACCAATGATAGGCACCCAGCTCAGCAGTAAAGACCAGTAACCATATTTCTGATAGGTCTTTTGCGCCTTGAGCATCTTATCTGCTGAAACCGGAAACCACTTTTTATTTTTATAATGCTCAATCTTGAGTCCCAGATACCAGTTCACACAAGAACCCAGTATATTCCCCAAACTGGCCACCGCAATTAACAGTACCGCACTCTGCTCACCCTGCACTAAAAGCCCCAGTAGCACAGCTTCAGACTGTAAAGGCAGTAAGGTCGCTGCACCAAAGGCAGATAGAAACAGTAAAAACAGGCTCATTACAGCATTAACGGCTCAAGCCCATTTTTTTCTTGGCTTTACTATATTCCCAACTGGACCAAACGACTGCAGTCACCATCGCCATGATCCGCGCCCATTTATACTGCTCATTGAGCGGTGCAATTGCAGCACGTAAAATCTGCTGATCTTTGGTATTTAGGGCAGCAATCACCTGATCGATATGCACAATTTCAGCAACATACAGCACTAAACATGCAGCAATTCCGAAAAGAATGCTCCAGTAAATTCGGGTATTACTTTCAACAATCTTGGTAAAGTTCAGAAGAAAATCGTTCATATATCCATCCAATAAAAAACCACCGTAAGGGTGGCTTTATTTGCTTAAGGCTATTTTAGCATAAAGGCAGACGCTTAACTGACCTGTATCGCCAGCGCTTTCTGAACTGCAGGACGAGCATTCAAGCGATCAATATATTTAGAGACTTCTGGATAGTCTTCCAGATTAATCTGCTGCCAGTCATGCCGTAATAACCAAGGGAGAATGGCCATATCGGCAATCGAGTATTCGCCAGCCACATACTCCTGCCCGACCAGCTGCTTATTCAACACCCCATATAAACGCTTGCTTTCATTGACATAGCGCTCTGTGGCATAAGCAATCCGCTCAGGTGCAAAACGGCTAAAGTGATGATTTTGCCCGAGCATCGGCCCCAAACCGCCCATTTGCCACATCAGCCACTGTTCGACCTGAATACGCTTCACTTCATCGGCTGGATAAAACAGACCTGTTTTGCGACCCAGATATTGCAAGATCGCACCTGACTCAAAAATTGAAATGGCGCGGCCATGTGGCCCATCCTGATCAACAATTGCCGGGATTTTATTATTGGGAGAAATAGCCAGAAAATCGGACTGGAACTGGTCATTTTCCAGAATATTGATGGGAATAATTTGATATTCCAGCCCCATTTCTTCTAGAGCAATACTAATTTTATGGCCGTTGGGGGTGCCCCAATAATATAAATCGATCATTTTCTTCTAATACTCCCTGCACTTTTACTATGCGACGATGTACTCAACATAGAGGATTTAGAAAGAAACAACAAGTCTGCATTTTAAAATTATTTTTCAATAAATATCAAGATCTTATTAAAAATTTATATAATTTTTTATTTTTTATCTTGAAAATTTCAGCCTCAAACACATATTTATTTCTGCATAAGGATTAAGTCAATCTTATGCGCTGTCGATGTCTGACATGACGGATCTTATTTTCTTGTTTTTATAACTTTGCTTAAGTGAGAAGGTTCTAATCATGAGTAACTTAAATCTTCATCCATTATTTCGTCGTAGTATTGGTTTTGATCGCTTGAATGACTTTATTGACTATGCCATGCAAAGCGATGCACCGAATTATCCACCGTATAATATCGAAAAGCATGGTGAGAATAATTACCGCATCGTGGTGGCAACTGCGGGTTTTCGTCAGGAAGAACTCGACATTCGTCTGGAAAATAAGTTGCTGACTATTTTAGGCAAGCCTGAAAACCAGAGCAATGACACTATCGAATTCCTGCACAAAGGCATTGCACGACGTGCATTTAAATTGTCTTTACGTCTGGATGAATATATAGAGGTACAACAGGCAGACTATGAAAATGGTTTATTGATCATCGACTTGCAGCGCACTATTCCAGAAGAAAAATTGCCGCGTCAAATCCCGATTGGCAATAAACTGCTCATTGCAAACGATGAAAAATCAGTGGAATAAGCTTGATTAAGTACGCAAAGGAAGGTCCGAAAGGGCCTTTCTTTTTGGCTACAGATTACCTAAGCTCATTAAGGCAATACGCTTTCTGATCATAAAAATAAACCATGAATGCGCCAGAAAATATCCTGTTTCATCAAGCTAGCCCGATCATGCGCGCTATGGGATATCTACTGTTTTGTTATCCGGTCGGAATATTTAGCATTTTTTATTTCAGCAGTGCACGTAGCAATTCCAGCTTTCTTCAAGGTCTGTTATTTTTATGGCAGGAGTCTCCTGGCTTTTATGTTTATATTGGCGGCTTTCTTGGTCTTTCGCTGCTTATGCTGGGAACTAAACTGAAAATCACCTCACACGCTATTTATTATACTTTGGCCGGTTTCCGCATCAGCCTGTGCTTAAAACGACATTCCGTACAGTATAGTTTTCTGAATCCGCGCTATGATTCTCTCAAAGCGCACCTAAAACGCTGGCTCTATAACATGCCAGCGCATGTGATTAGTCAACGCGATGGCACTTTGGATTTTAAATTGTGCCAGCCCGGTCTGATGAATCAAATTTGTCTTGGATTTTTCCGGATTCAGCTGTCGATGTTTTCCCGCCAGCAAGCTCAACAGATTATGCAGGCCATACAAAGCGCCTGGAATTTTAAAGAATAAAAAAAGCCCTGCATATGCAGGGCTTTTTTCGCTTAATGAGTGCTTACTTTTTCTTTTTAGGACCAAGTAGCATACCCATTTGACGCCCTTCCATTTTCGGCATCTGCTCAACAGTACCGAATTCAGCCACGTCAGCTTCAATTTTTTGCAATTGAGCTAGACCCAACTGTTGGTGCGCCATTTCACGACCACGGAAACGAAGCGTGATTTTCACCTTGTTACCTTCTTCAAGGAACTTGATGATTGCACGTAGTTTTACGTTGTAATCACCAACATCAGTACCCGGGCGTAGCTTGATTTCTTTCACCTGGACTTGATGTTGTTTTTTCTTCGCTTCTTTCTGCTTTTGCTTAAGATCAAACAAATGCTTGTTGAAGTCCATGATCTTACATACTGGTGGCTCAGCGTTTGCTACGATCTCTACAAGATCAAGCTCAACACTTTCTGCTGCGCGCAGGGCGTCAGCTAAGCTTACAATCCCTTTCTGCTCACCATTTTCGTCTACAAGACGGACTTCTTTCGCACGAATTTCATCATTCAAGGCAGGACGGTTTGATTTGTTACCGCCCTGTTGATTACGGTCAGGCTGTTTAATCGCTGTTACTCCACAATGTACCGGCCGCGTTCGGCTACGGCTGCTTTTACTAGGTCAACGAAAGCATCGATTGACATAGTACCCAAATTTGTTCCTGAGCGGGTACGCACGTTTACGGTACCTTCCTCTACTTCACGGTCCCCAAGTACCAGTAAGTAAGGAATACGCTCTAATGTACGTTCACGAATCTTAAAGCCGATTTTCTCATTTCTCAAGTCAGAAATTGCACGGATACCGTTTTCTTTAAGTTTTGCGACGACTGACTCACATGCCTCAGCTTGAGAATCGGTAATGTTCATCACACACGCTTGCATTGGTGCCAACCAAGGTGGCATGAAGCCTGCGTAGTGTTCGATCAGTATACCAATAAAACGCTCGAAACTGCCAAGAATTGCACGATGTAACATTACTGGCTGATCGCGGTCATTATCTTCAGTGACATAAGAAGCATCTAGACGTTCTGGCAAGTTAAAGTCACACTGAATGGTACCACACTGCCAGACACGACCTAAGCAGTCTTTCAGAGAGAATTCAATCTTCGGACCGTAGAATGCGCCTTCGCCTGGTTGAAGCTCCCATTCAAGACCTGCAGCATCTAAAGCATCTGCCAAAGATTTTTCTGCCATATCCCAAAGCTTGTCATCACCCACACGTTTTTCAGGACGCGTCGACAACTTCATTTGTACTTCTTCGAAGCCAAAATCTTTGTATACATCCAGTGTCAATTTGATAAAGTCTGCAACTTCAGGACCAATCTGTTCTTTGGTACAGAAAATATGCGCGTCATCCTGAGTAAAGCCACGCACACGCATAATGCCATGTAAAGAACCTGATGGTTCGTTACGATGACATGAACCAAACTCTGCCAAACGTATAGGAAGATCACGGTATGACTTCAAGCCTTGGTTGAACACTTGCACGTGACAAGGACAGTTCATTGGCTTCACCGCATAGTTGCGATTTTCAGAATGTGTGGTGAACATGTTGTCTGCATAGTTTGCAGCATGTCCTGATTTTTCCCAGAGCGTGAAATCAACCACCTGAGGGGTACGGATTTCTTCGTAGCCATTGTCTTGCTGAACTTTACGCATGTATTGTTCAAGCACTTGATAAATGGTCCAGCCATTTGGATGCCAGAACACCATACCGGGTGCTTCTTCTTGCATATGGAACAAATCAAGCGCTTTACCAATTTTACGGTGATCGCGTTTTTCTGCTTCTTCAATACGTTTTACATACGCTGCAAGCTGTTTCTTGTCTGCCCAAGCGGTACCGTAAATACGTTGTAACTGTTCGTTTTTCGCATCACCGCGCCAGTAAGCGCCAGAGATTTTAGTTAGCTTGAATGATTTTAAGAATTTAGTGTTTGGAACGTGCGGACCACGACACATATCCAAATAATCCTGATGGTAGTACAAGCCCATTTGAGTTTCTTCAGGCATGTCTGCAATCAAGCGTAATTTGTATTCTTCGCCACGTGCTGTGAATTCTGCAATCACTTCATCACGAGGAGTCATTTTTTTCACAACTTCATAGTCTTGATCGATGAGCTTTTTCATACGCTCTTCAATCGCTGCCATGTCGTCTAATGTGAATGGACGTGGCATCCAGATGTCATAGTAGAAACCTTCTTCAATGACAGGACCAATTACCATTTTCGCTTCTGGGAACAATTGCTTAACAGCATGACCGACCAAATGCGCGCAAGAGTGACGGATAATTTCCACGCCTGCTTCGTCTTTAGGCGTGATAATTTGTAAGGTTGCATCTTCAGTAATCAAGTCAGACGCGTCAACAAGACGATCGTTTACACGACCTGCCACTGTATTTTTTGCAAGACCAGGTCCGATGCTAAGCGCAACGTCCATCACAGATACGGCGTGATCAAATTGTTTTTGATCGCCATTGGGTAAAGTGATAATTGGCATAAGAAAATCCTTAAGGAGTGATGCCCCGTACCATGGGGCATATCACCGCGAGATTATGATCGAGGCACAGCCTCAAAAGATAAAAACGGTGGATAAATAAAATCGATTCGAATTTTACACGGCTTGGCCGCATGATTAAACCTTTTCCCAATAAAAATAAGATTTACCATCAAATCTGTGCCAGATCGTTAAAGGCTTAGGCTCATTTTTCAGTTCAGAATGTGGTTATTCCCGGAACGTCTGCCACTCAATCAATGTTCGCTCATGATAAACATACAACTGGTCGAATTGCGGGATGACAGCTTCACTTTGTGTCGGTCTTAAAAACACATAATCATCGACATGAATATCGCACTGCATGGGCACCTGAAGCATTTCCTGATTACTGCTGCGGCCATACAACACATGCGGCCGGCTTTTTTCAGGATAAATAGAATCCGCTCGCCAATAGCCCCCGTAAATAAATACGGCTTTATATTGATGCGGAAGATGATTCAGCAGCTCCAGACCGGGAATCTGACTACAAGGCAACACTTTTAAAATGGGTGCGGCAATCCAGAGTGCACATTGCAGTTCAGCCAGATTCGCCAGATCAAAATCACTGGGCTTAAGCAGCATCGAGCCAAAGGCTAGATCATTACAAACACTTTGCTGGCAATGCTGCATAAAGGTCGGACTACCACCACCATTAAAACACAGCCCCTCATGCCATAAATCGAGGAATTGCTGCTGAATCATCGTTTTGTATTGTTGATACATCTGCTGTGATTGCTGATAACTTTTGTCGGGACTTTTCAAAATTTTTGGCAGTTTGGCGACATGTGCATCATAGCCCATTAGACCCGAAAGTTTGAGATAAGCCGCGTTGTGCTGAATCAGCTTCATTAAAGCTATAAATTGCTGCTGCGTTTGTACGCCGCCACGATGCAGTCCTACATCAATTTCAATATTGACATTCAGGCAGATATTCAAGCTTTGCGCGAGTTGCAGATATTGTTTTAATCGTTCCACATCATCAATCAGCCATTGAATATTTTCTTGATCATTGGCTTTATTTTGCTCAGGTGAAGTTTGATAAAAACGTTTTACCGCCTGAATCGGCATCGGTTTACCCAACAAGATATCGGCTTGCTGAAATGTCCCTATAATCTCCAGCAGATGCGGCAGATGAAAGACCATAAAGCGCTGGGTATTTAGTTTTTCACTGGCCAGTTTGAGTAGCTGAATGCTGGCTAAAGACTTCACTACCAGACGTGGTTTTAACTTCGCAGGCCATTTTGACTGTACATAGTCCAAATTACGTTGATAGGTTTTTAAATCTAAAATCAGTTGCGGTGTGCCAGTGCCCTGCCGTTTTAATTCCTGCGTCAGTTGCTGAAAATAATTTGATTGCATCGCCCTCTCCTCATTTCCCAGATAAAAACAATTCTTTTAAATATGGATTCAGCCATTTTTGCTGTGGATCCAATTGCTGACGCAGCGTCATAAAATCGTCCCATTTCGGGTATAAATTCCGAAGTGAAGCTGCGCTCATGGAATGCAATTTCCCCCAATGTGGCCGTCCCTGATATTTCTGCAAAATAGGTTCGACCAAATCAAATACGGCATGGTAATCCTGTTTATAAAACTGATGGATGGAAATAGAAACTGAATCACGCTGATAAAAAGGACTCAGCCAGATCTCATCGCCTTTGACATAACGGAACTCGATCGGGAAAAACATCGGCACCTGATATTTACGTAAAATATGCAGAATCTCGTCCAGACACTGCAAGCCTGAATCAACCGGAATCTGATATTCCATTTCATTAAATTTGGTCTGGCGCGGGGTCGGAAAAATCCGGGATGACCAATCTACATAGCAAGTCGATTTAACAAACACACTCAGCAGTTTTTGCAGATAGGGAGTTGTCTTTGGGAAAAGTCGCGTCAATTCCGAACATACGGTTAATAAAGTATCTTCCGAAGGCCAGCTTTCCTGTCTCGGCTGAATGTCATCCTCCGTGTCATCCAGGGTTTTCAGTATCACCTGATCGGCATGCAGAAAAGCCCAAAACTCAATATGTCGGTGCTGATGTTTCCATTGACCAATATGGGTAAATATGTCTTTTAATGAACAGAGCTGGATCTGTTCTTTTAGTTTATATCGTGGTCGATTTTGCAGGGTGATTTGGGTCAATATGCCCAAGCTGCCCAACGCCACCCGTCCAGCCTGAAATATCTCAGCATTCTGCTCACGATGACATTGCAACAGCTCTCCATCCGCGGTCAGTAATTCAAAGCCTTCCACGAAAGCAGAGATGCAAGGTAAATCGATGCCCGTGCCATGCGTTCCGGTAGAAATCGCTCCGGCCAGACTTTGCTGGTCTATATCGCCCTGATTGATTAAGGCCTGATTGATCGGTACCAGATCTTTCCCCAAATCATATAAACGCGTCCCGGCCCGCACGGTGCATTGGGTTTTCTCTTGATCAAAGGCAACGATACCTTTTAACAAATCGAGATTAAGCAACACCTCATCTGTTTTAGCCAATGGGCTAAATGAATGTCCTGCACCCACTGCACGAATGTGTGCATGGGTCTTCACTAAACTTTGTAATTCACTGATCTGGCTGGGCTGAACAATCCGAGCGGCACTGAACTGGCTTCCCGACCAGTTTCGCCAGACGTCATTCGCCTGTTGTATTTTCATTATTATTCTCTGGCTTATATTATTTTAATGATTCAACTAGAGTAAAATACCTAAAAAATCAAACTTGGGAACCCAGGCGTTCAGAACATTTAAGTAGGGTTAAATATTTTTATTAATATTCAATTACTTAGAATTTGTAAAATCGTACTCGACTAAAGCATAAATGCAAGATTTCTGAGAAATACATATCTTTTCAACAGGATATGAAAATAAATATAGAACGGAGTTTTACAATGGTTAGCGCATATGATGAATTACCGCGTACCCCCGCGAATTTTGTAGCCTTATCACCTTTACGCTATCTTGATCGTGCAGCTTATATCTATCCAAACCAGAACGCGATTATTCACGGTAAGCGTCGTATTACCTGGCGTGAGAAATACAACCGTTGTCGTCAGTTTGCCAACCAACTCCAAAAATTAGGCATCGGTAAAAATGATACCGTGTCTGTCCTGCTGCCTAACGTCCCTGCCATGATCGAAGCGCATTTTGCTGTACCAATGGCAGGTGCCGTCCTGAATACCTTAAATACCCGTCTGGATGCCAAGACCCTTGCTTTCATGCTGGAACATGCTGAGAGCAAAGTATTATTGGTTGATCCTGAATTTACTGCACTTGCGACTGAAGCACTCGCTCTAGTTTCACAAGACATTTATGTCATTGATGTGGCTGATGCAGAGTTTGAAGGTGAAGACCAGCGTATTGGCCAAATCGAATATGAAGACTGGATTGCGCAAGGCGATGCAAACTTTGAATGGCATTTACCTCAAGATGAATGGGATGCCATCAGCTTAAGTTACACTTCTGGGACCACCGGCAACCCGAAAGGCGTGGTCTATCATCATCGTGGTGCCTACATTAACGCAGCCAGTAATATTATTGCCTGTGGCATGACACCACGTGCCACCTATTTATGGACACTGCCGCTATTCCACTGTAATGGCTGGTGCTTTGCCTGGGCCATGGCGGCCAACGGTGGAACCAACGTTTGCTTGCGTAAAGTTGATGCTGAACTGATCTTTAAACTGATTGCCGAACATAAAGTCGATTACTTCTGCGGTGCACCAATTGTCTTGTCAATGCTGATTAACGCACCTGAAGAGAAAAAGACCAGAATTGATCATCGTGTCGAAGTGATGGTGGCGGGTGCTGCACCTCCAGCAGCAATTATTGAAGGCATGCGCAATATCGGTATTAACGTAACGCATGTTTACGGCTTGACTGAAACCTATGGCCCTTCTGCACTCTGCGCTTCACAGGCAGGCTGGAGCGATCTGTCTATTCAGGAACAGGCACAGTTGCACTCCCGTCAAGGCGTCCCGTATCCATTGCAAGATGGCATGAAAGTGCTTGATCCCGACACCATACAGGAAGTTCCACACGATGGCCAGACCATGGGCGAAATCATGTTCCGTGGCAATATCGTGATGAAAGGTTATCTGAAAAATCCTGAGGCGACAGCAGAAGCCTTTGCCGGTGGCTGGTTCCATACGGGAGATTTGGCGGTATGCCAACCGGATGGCTATGCCAAAATTACCGACCGTTCCAAAGATGTGATTATTTCTGGCGGAGAAAATATTTCATCGCTTGAAGTGGAAGAAGTACTGTATCAGCATCCGGCGGTGCTGACTGCAGCGGTAGTCGCCAAGCCTGATCCACGCTGGCAGGAAGTTCCTTGTGCCTTTATTGAGCTCAAAGAAGGTACCCAGGCCACTGAAGAAGAAATTATGGAATTTTGCCGTGAACATCTGGCCCGCTTTAAAGTGCCTAAGGATGTGGTGATTACCGAAATTCCAAAAACCTCGACCGGTAAATTGCAGAAATTTGTTTTACGCGAATGGGCCAAAGAGCGCGCGCAAGGTGAATTTTCTTAATTCCATACAGGCATGTTTTTTCAAAATCTACTCAATAAAAAATCGTGCTAATTTTTATTAGCACGATTTTTTAACTTATCCTTTTGTGAGATTTAACCTCATCCAACCCTCTCCTATAAGGAGAGGACTTTAAGGAGCTTACATCTCTACCATTTCCACGCCATCAATACGGGCAACGGTCATCAAGTCCTTATCACCACGACCTGAAACCGTCGCAATAATAATTTGATCCTTGTCCATGGTCGGTGCAAGTTTAGTGACATAAGCCATAGCATGTGCGCTTTCTAACGCCGGAATAATGCCTTCAATCTTGGTCAAGTCGCGGAAACCTTGTAAAGCTTCCTGATCATTGATCGGTACGTATTTAACACGGGCCATATCTTTCAGGAAGCTATGTTCCGGACCCACACCCGGATAATCCAGACCTGCAGAAATTGAATGGGTTTCGATGATCTGGCCTTGCGCATCCGACATCAGGTAAGTCCGGTTACCATGCAGTACACCGACATGACCGGCATTTAGTGGCGCAGAATGTTTACCTGATTCGATCCCATGACCTGCTGCTTCAACGCCGTACATTTTCACGTCTTGGTCATTCAGGAATGGATAGAACAAGCCCATTGCATTGGATCCACCACCGACACACGCGACCAGTGCATCTGGCAGACGGCCTGCCTGTTCCAGAATCTGACGGCGTGCTTCACGACCGATGATCGACTGGAAATCACGAACCAGTTGCGGATATGGATGTGGGCCTGCCACAGTACCAATCACGTAATAAGTTGAATCAACATTGGTCACCCAATCACGCATGGCTTCATTCATGGCATCTTTTAAGGTTTTAGAGCCACTTTCTACCGGTACAACTGTCGCGCCCAATAAACGCATACGGTAGACGTTCATCGCCTGACGTTTTACATCGTCTGCGCCCATGAATACTACACATTCAAGACCTAAACGTGCTGCAATTGTTGCCGTTGCTACACCATGCTGGCCTGCACCTGTTTCGGCAATAATACGTTTCTTGCCGGAAAGCTTCGCCAGTAAGGCCTGACCGATTGTGTTATTTACTTTGTGCGAACCGGTATGGTTCAGGTCTTCACGTTTCAGGTAAATCTGTGCGCCACCCAACTCTTTCGACCATCGTTCAGCATGATATAAAGGACTCGGACGACCGACGTAAAACGCCATGTCACGGTCAAATTCTGCCAAAAACTGCGCATCATCTTTCATACGGAAATAGAGCTTTTCCAAGTCTTCTAAAGCCGCCATGAGTGTTTCTGACACAAAACGTCCGCCATGAATACCGAAATGCCCGCGTTCATCCGGGAATTGGGTATAGTCAACTGCCTGACTGTTCTGGCTAGTACTTTGCTGATCCACGATGGACTCCTTGCATAAAGCGTTCTATGAGTTGTTGGTCTTTAATACCTTTTGCGGACTCGACACCGCCACTCACATCGACGGCATACGCCTGTGTGGTGAGAATTGCCTGTTCGATATTGTCAGGATTTAAACCGCCTGCCAAGATCAAGGGAATATTGAGTTTGGGAAATGTGTCCCAATCGAAGCTATGGCCTGTGCCACCTTTCAGATCAGGATGCCATGCGTCTAACAGCACTGCGCTGGCGCCCGCATCTTGATAAAGTTGAATCTCTGCGACTACATCCAGATCAGGTTTTACCTGAATGGCTTTATACCAGCGGCGTCCGACCTGCTGGGCGATGGCCTGACACTGTTCAGGTGTTTCATCGCCATGAAATTGTAAAATATCCAGTGGAACGGTTTTAAGAATATCCTGAATTTCATCTGCGTGACTATTCACAAATAAGCCCACCGCCTGTACATAAGCTGGAACCGACCGGATCAGGATTTCAGCCTGCTCTAAAGTAACATGTCGTGGACTCGGTGGATAAAATACAAATCCTATCGCGTCACAGCCGGCATTGACTACGGCATGTACATCTTCAACTCGGGTGATTCCACAAATTTTGGCACGGGTTCGCATATTATGTTGGCTCTAGATCTACCAATGTATTGAACAATCTATAAGATTGGGGCAAATCATTGTAATGCAATTTTTCTGACTTGCGTAAAGTTCATCTGGATTATTCTCTATGCAGATTGTATATAACTCATACTGACTTTATACTGCGCTCACTTTGCAGCAAGTCCAAGCCTTCAGGCTTTAGGGAAGCTGGTGTAAATCCAGCACTGCCCCCGCAACGGTAAAAAATGAAACGTCTATCAATTTAAACTCTTCGGTTTACACCACTGCATCTTGATGTGGGAAGGTGGATATACAGCAAAGTCGCTGCTTTGCACATTTAAGTCCGGAAACCTGCTTGTTGTGTTCTATAACTCAATCATTCACGGGGAAGTGAATGTAGGGAGCTTTAACATGTCACTTCATTGTCAACCTACTGCCTTGGTAGGTGCGATCGCACTTGCGTTGGGTACCACTTCATCTGTTTTTGCTAACGAGCAAAAAGTTGCGAAAGCATCTTTAGATACCATTGTGGTCACGGCAACTCGCTCTGCAGAAAACATTGAAAATGTACCAGCGCGTATTTCGATTATTGAACCTGTAATTCTTGAGCAATCACCTCTTAAAGCACTACCAGATTTACTCAAAACAGACCCAAGTATTAATGTCGTGCAATCGGGTGGTTATGGCCAGCAAACTTCTATTTTTTTACGCGGTACCAATTCCAATCAAGTTTTAGTACTACGTGATGGTGTTCGTTTAAATACAGCCACCACAGGTGCAGCGTCTATTCCTTTTTTAGACACCACTGATCTTAAACAGATTGAAGTATTAAAAGGCCCTGCGTCTGTGCTTTATGGTACAGACGCAATTGGTGGTGTAGTGCAGTTTGTAACAAAAACGCCTGAAAAAACGAGTGCCTTTGTAACAGGTGAAATTGGTGAGAATCAAACCTACAAATCAATTATTGGGGCTGACTTGGCAGAAAATGGGGTGTATGCGCAGATTCGCGGTCAAGTTTTAGAAACTGACGGCACACCTGTATTCAATATCAATGACAACCGTGACTACAGTTATGATCAAAAAGGCTATAGTGCAAAATTCGGTATTGAAAAAGAGCGTTATGCAACATCACTCGATTACAGTCAAAATTCAGGAAATGTCCAATACAGTAATTGGGGTGCATTTTCCAGCCAAGATTTTGAAAATAAAATTGTAAACTTAAAAGGTCGTATTAACCCAACACAAGCCACTGAAATTAATGCACGTCTATCTCAGTTTAAAGATGACTTAGATCAGGTCACATCAAGCAGCTTTGTACATAGCACCACGCAAGAAGCAGAAATCTATGGCAAATGGAATTTCACAGCAGCACAAAATGTTTTACTGGGCATTACCCAGCGTAATACCGATGCAAAAACCCAGGCTATTGATGAAGATATTAATTCAACAGGCTACTATATTCAGCATCAGTATCAGACAAATAGCTTAAGCACTCAGATGGGTGTGCGTGTCGAAGATAACGAAAAATTTGGCTCACATACCGTTGCACAAGGTGGTATCCGTTATCAACTGCTCCCTAATACCAGCATTTATACCAATATTGGTTCAGCATTTAAGGCACCGACTTTAAATGATATGTATGCTTTTGGCGGCAATGATCAACTGAAGCCTGAAGAAAGCATTTCGTATGAAATGGGGATAGATCAAAAACTTCCATTAAATATTTTAGTAGGTGCTTCCGCTTTCTATACGGAAGTCGATAATTTAATTAATTCGGAATGTATTATTGATTGTGGAGAAGAGTGGCTTCCAACTACTGTTTACCAAAACCAAAATATTGATGAAGCCAAGATGACTGGCGGCGAATTGACGGCACAATGGGCAAAAGATCAGTTCTTTATTAATGCCGGTTACACTTATGTCAAAACTGAAGATACGAAACAGAATTCAGAGCTATTACGTCGCCCTCGTCAGTCATTCACTGTATCGACAGGTCTACAAAATGCCGATTACGGTTTAAGTGCTGCACTGGTAGCAAAATCGAAAGCGAAGGACTTTAGTCGTGATATTCCAGGTTATGCACGTGTTGACTTAAATGCATATTGGAATATTAATCCAACAGTTAAACTGTTTACTAACATTGAAAATGTCGGTGATGTGAAATACAAAACTGTGCATAGCGCTGGCGACCAGTACTATGTGAACGGTGGCCGTCTCGCTTCTGCAGGCATCACCTTTAAATACTAAGCTCTAAACAGCAAAAAACTTTAAAACAGCGCAGTTTATGGATAATGTTATGACCGACATTATCCTTTTTTATTATCTTCATTAAAAATTCAAGGAACACATATGGGCCACCGTTTAAGCAAAATCTACACCCGCACAGGCGATTCAGGTACTACCGGACTCGGTGATGGCTCACGTGTTGCCAAAGATGATTTGCGTATCACAGCACTCGGTGATGTCGACGAACTAAATGCCGTGATTGGCGTATTACGTGCACAAATTTCAGCAAGTAACATTGAAGATCAAGCTACTTGGGATAAATCTTTAAGCCTGATCCAGCACTGGCTATTTGATCTGGGTGGTGAAGTCTGCATTCCGGGTTTTAATCTGGTGCAACCGGTATCGATTGAGTTTCTGGAAAATGATATCGACCGCATGAATGAAGCGTTGCCGATGTTAAAAGACTTTATTCTGCCTGCCGGAACGCTGGTGTGCAGCTTTGCCCATCAGGCGCGTGCAGTCTGCCGTCGCGCAGAACGCAGCGTGATGTCCGTGCATCACCGTGACCAAAATATTCAGGCAGCGTCACTGCAACTACTTAACCGTTTATCGGACTGGTTATTTGTCGCATCACGCACCCTGCAACGTGCTGAGGGCGGCTCCGAAATACTATGGCAAAAAAATATCAATGACAGCATCGAAAAGTAAAATTATGTTTCAAGTTAGCATCTAAAAATACACGTCAGATGTCTCTTGATTTTACAGAGCATCTGACGAAAATAGAAAGTGTCATCCTTCTGTCACGTAGCCCTCGCAAAATGAACTTAACTTTCCCACTCATGAGCATCTTATGCGCATAATTGGTCATCGTGGTGCACGTGGCGAAGCCCCTGAAAATACCTTGGGCGGTTTTCAATATATTCAGGAGATCGGCATTCGTGCCGTTGAGTTTGATGTCCGTCAGCTCAAAGACAATGCCTTAATCATCATGCATGATGACGACTTTGTGCGTACCACCGGTTTGCAGAAGCATCTATACGAGTGTAACCGTCAAGATCTTACCCAATATAATCACGCAGTGGCCTGGTCAGAATGGAATAAAATTGAATCGACCCCACTGCTCGATCAAACCTTAAATGTCATTCGAAATTTCGAGCATATTGAAGTCGAAATTAAAAGCGTAGCATCTGAAGCAGCAGCTGAAAAAATCGCGTTTGAAGTCGAACAGCAGTTACAAGGCTATGAGCAGGCAGCTATTATTACCAGCTTTGATGCCAAAATTCTGGATGCTTTCAAACAGCAAAACTCACGTTTAAAACGCGGTTTATTGATTGAAACCGATGTCAAACATCAGGCCATTGATCAGGCGCTGGAACTTGGATGCTGTCATATTGGCTGGATGGATGAACTGGCCAGTAAAGACCTGATTCAGGCCACTCAGGCTGCCGAGTTGAATATCAGTGTCTGGACGGTCAATGATGTGACCCGAGCTAAACAGCTGCGAGACTGGGGCATTCAGGGGCTGATTACCGATTATCCAAAATTGATGCTACAACAACTCTAGATAATCTCTCTTAGCCTTGATTGATCTCGGTATTTCTTGACCCAGTTCATGTCGATAATACAATAAGGAAAGCGTGAATCGTCCTTAATCAGATTTTATTTGAAAGTGAAATAAAGTTGTCCAACATCTATATTCCGCAAATTTGCTGATAATATTGTAGAAATTATGAACAACCATTTTCCTCTGATTCATTCGGTTTCCATTTTCAGAAAGAGTGATAATCCTCAGTCACTTAGTAGGAAATCAGAACCCGTCTACGCTCGCAAAATGGTCACTTCTGCCCTACTAATTCTGTTACCGACAAGTACAATACAACCGTACAATAATGCTAGTGATGCCTTAGGGCACATGCTAATATGGACAAGATAGGCTGCTGTTAAAACCAACAGTAGTTTCTGCTTTTTGTTATACCTTCCGAGGTTCTAGGAGTGCTGTTGGAGATGAATGCTCCCTTACCCAAAGCCCCCATCAACTGGATTGCTGTGTTTGCATTGGTATTTTTACCGATTGTAGCCCTGATTGCGATTCCGTTGTATGCGTATCACCATGATTTTAGCGCTGCCGCTTGGATCAGTATGTTTGTTTTACTGGGCGTAAGCAGCCTCGGCATTACAGCAGGATACCATCGCCTGTGGGCACATCGTGCTTATGAAGCCACTTTACCATTAAAAATCATCTTGATGATTATGGGTACATTTGCTGTACAGAATAGTATTTTATTCTGGGCATCTGGTCACCGTACCCATCACCGTCATGTCGATGATGTTGATCAAGACCCGTACTCGATCAATAAAGGCTTCTGGTATGCACATATTGGCTGGATGTTACGTGATTATCCATCTGGTGCTGCCAACTATAAAAATGCGCCAGATCTGTTAAAAGACAAAGTGGTAATGTTTCAGGACAAATACTACGTTCCTTTAGTGATTGCTGTTCATGCTGCGATTTTATTGCCAATTGGTTGGGCAGTCGGCGATGTCTGGGGCGTATTGCTGTTGGGTGGATTAATGCGTTTAATCCTGAGCCATCATGTAACCTTCTTCATTAACTCACTTTGCCACATGTGGGGAAATCGTCCTTATACCGACGAAAATACTGCACGTGACAACTTCGTACTCGCGGTTGCAACTTGGGGTGAGGGTTATCATAACTATCACCACATTTTCCAATACGATTACCGTAACGGCGTAAAATGGTGGCAATACGATCCAACTAAATGGTTGATCTGGACTTGTTCTAAACTTGGTTTAGCTAAAAACTTGCGCCGCATTCCTAGCTTTAATATCAAAAAAGCGGAATTGGCAATGAAGTTTAAATATGCTGAACAGGATCTTGCGGTATATGGCCATGATGTTTCTGAAGATATCTCGGCGGTAAAAACCAAGATCGCACAGGAATATGATGCATTTACCCAAACTTTAAATGACTGGGCGAAGCTGAAAGAACAGGAAATTCAGGTCAAGAAAGCATCGATGGCTGAAAAAATCCATCAGATGGATGACAAGCTGAAAGTTGAATTCCAGCTGGTTGAACAGCGTCTTTCTCATCATCGTCAAACCTTGAATCTACTGGTTCGTAATTTGAAAAAATCTGCAGTTTCTCAATAAAAGCTGTTGAACACTAAAGCCCCGATTGGGGCTTTTTTTATGTCCGAAAGATAACGTGAACTCTCGCTTATACAACAGTTTTATACAGCTATCTTTGTTATAGTAAATTTATTCCAATCCTGTACTGATGCCATGTATTTTAACTCTCGCTATCAAACACTGCCCGCCCGCCTCTATCACCATCAAGTTCCGCTGCCGTTAAAAGGTGCGAAAGCCGGACATTTTAATGCAGCTTTAGCAGAGCAACTGCAATGGTCGGATGAAGACAAGGCGCAATGGGTCGAGATTTGTAGTGGTCAGAAAGTTTTTACTGAATTTGAACCCTTGGCTATGGTCTATGCAGGTCATCAGTTTGGACAATGGGCAGGACAGTTGGGAGATGGTCGCGGGTTGTTGATTGCGCAAATTCTGGATAAAAATAATCAGACCATTGACCTGCATTTAAAAGGTGCTGGTGCAACCCCTTATTCACGCATGGGCGATGGTCGTGCAGTACTGCGTTCAGTCATTCGTGAGTATCTGGCAGGTCATGCCTTAAATGCTTTAGGTGTAGCATCCAGTAATGCAGTTGGTTTTACTTCATCAATCCAAGGTATTCAGCGTGAGAAGCTAGAGCCGGGCGCGATGATGTTGCGTACTTCAGACTGTCATATCCGTTTCGGCCATTTTGAATGGATCAATCAGTATCAGCCAGATCTACTAGCTGAATTTACCCAGAAATGTATCGAATGGCATTATCCAGAATGCCTGCAAGCCGAACAGCCGATTCTGAGCTTTGCCACAAAAGTTATTCAGCGCACTGCGGTGATGATTGCCAAATGGCAACTGGTTGGTTTTGCACATGGCGTGATGAATACTGACAACCTGAATATTACCGGTTCAACTTTGGACTTTGGTCCTTATGGCTTTATGGAGCGCTTCCGTCCGAACTGGATCAATAACCACTCGGATTATCAAGGGCGTTATACCTATCAGCAGCAGCCAAGTATCGGACATTGGAATTTGTGGCAATGGTTAAACAATCTGGTCCCGCTCTGCCCTACAGATTATGACAAAGAACAATGGAAACAGGATTTAGCTGCATGTCTGGAGCATTATGAACCAACATTCTTGGAACATTATAAACATGGTTTAAACCAGAAAATGGGCTTGCCAAGTTTCCATAAAGACAGTTTTGACTGCGCTATGGCCTTTCTGCGAATTTTGCAAAGTGAGCAACTAGACTATACCCAGAGTTTTATCGGGTTGCAAAATAAAGACTATGAAGCCCTTAAAGATGATTGTCTGGACCGACGCCAGTTTGAAGCATTCCTGGCGCAATATGGATCTATCCGTGAACACCAGGATATAGAAGAATTGGATGCCGCCATGCAACTGGCCAATCCGCATTATATTCTGCGGAATCATATGGCACAGAAAGCCATTGAACTGGCAGAGCGGGATGATTTTTCTGAAGTAGACCGTCTGTTTAAATTACTCAGTCAGCCTTACCTGAAACAGCCCGATTTGGAACAGCCTGAAGATTTAGCGCCATTGCCAAGTGATGTGCCTGAAGTGATGGTGAGTTGTTCGTCTTAATTCATTCACAACCCAAGCAAAAACTGTGGATAATTCAAGCACTATCCACAGTTTTATAATGATTTATTCATAGCTTATGACCTTACATACTCTTGCTGCCCAAGCTGCATTAAAACTACCGGAAGTCACTGTCACTCAACCTTTTGGTGAGGGTTGTGATGTATTTAAAGTGCTGGATAAAGTCTTTATGCTGACTTTTCCTTTGCAAGGAAAAGCCGCGATTAATTTAAAAGTCGAGCCTGAACACGGCGCCATGCTTCGAGACATTTATCCTTATATCCGTACAGGCTGGCATATGAATAAGCAGCACTGGATCTCGGTTTATGAAGATAAAGATCTGGATGAAGCTTTGATTAAAGATCTGGTGCTGAATTCTTATGAGTTAGTAGTATCAAAGTTAAAGAAAGTCGATCGGCAGCGAATCGAGCTACTTAAAACAGTACAATAAGTTCCCACCTTGTATAGGAATAATGCATATAAAAAAATTTAAGATCCATCATCAGAATGATATTCAATATACCGTCAATTATTGAGTTGCATTAAATGCGTCATCATAAAATACCTGGGCTTTCGGAAAGGCCCCATCAAAACTGATCGCTTGAAAATATTAAGCTGGTACGTTTTCCAAAACTAAATCGGCAATGGGTTGAAAGCCAAAACGAGCATAATACTTTGGATCGCCTAATAGCACACAGCCTTTTGCATCCAATGCTTTTAGTCTGTCCAGTGCTGCATATACAAGCCTTGAACCAATGCCTAAACCTTGATAATGAGGCAAAACTGAAATAGGGCCTAATCCAAACCACCCTGCTGTACCCGAATACATTGATACGGGAGACACGGCAATATGTCCAACAACAATATTATTTTCAAGAGCGACTAACGATAATGTCAATTGATGATTTTCCCTTAATGCATTGATAATAAAATGTTCAGTATGACTTGAATATTCAATGTTTTTAAAAGCGGCTGTTGTTAACTCTTCAATTGCCTGAATGTCTTCTATCTGCTCGTCTCGAATCATGATATTCATTATTTTTAGCCCTCTTATATTTATCATTTTCAGATATAAAAAAAGCGAATAAGTTCTCACCTATTCGCTTCTCTTAAACATTAAAAACTTAATCAGTCTTCGGGATATTCAAAACGGTAACCTACACCGTACACTGCCTGAATCCACTCATGGCGGTTACCGGTTTCAGCCGCATCTGAAATCTTACGGCGCAAGTTCTTGATATGACTGTCAATCACACGGTCTGCCACATCAAAACTGTCTGGATTAATATGATCCAGCAATTGTGCACGTGAATAGACCTGCCCAACATGTTCCAGGAATAACTCCAGTAAACGGAATTCGGTCGGCGTTAAATTCAAGGCTTTTTGCTGATACCAGATGCGCTGTTGTGATTTGTCCATACGGAATAAATCATTGCTTTCCGGTTCTGATTTACGATCCAGACGACGTAACACAGCCTGTACGCGCGCAACCAGTTCTTTCGGACTAAATGGTTTACAGAGATAATCATCTGCACCCATATTCAGACCCAACACACGGTCAATTTCTTCAGTACGCGCGGTTACCATAATAATCGGCAAGTCTGACTGTTCACGTACCTTACGGCAAATGGTCAGACCATCCATACGCGGCACCATCAAGTCCAGAATCATCAGACTCGGTTTACGCTGGGTAAAACTGTTATATGCTTCCTGCCCATCATGAAACATACTGACCTCAAAACCAGCAGCTTCCAGATAGTCTCGCACCAACTGTGCAAGTTCGATTTCATCTTCAACCAGCATGACATGTTTCATCAATATATTTCCTTTATGGTTTCACTTGTTTAGGAAAGCTCAGCTTGCATCGTAAACCACCCAGTGGTGAATGTGCAAAGCTTAAGCTGCCGCCCAGCGCCTGCGTAATTTTACATGATAATGCCAAACCCAGTCCGGTTCCGCCAGTCGCCCGGGTACGCGAATCATCGACACGGTAGAAACGCTCACCAATACGCGCCAGTTGTTCATCAGTCAGACCAAACGGACTATCATCGACATATAAGGTCCATTCTTTATCATCTTGCGCGGTGTGAATATGCACCTGCCCACCTGCTTCAGTATAGCGAATACTGTTACTGAGCAAGTTCGCCACAATCTGTTTAAAACGATCCAGATCCAGATTTAACTCAGTCCCTTCGCCATCTGCAATAACCGTCAATTCAGCCTGTTCAAAGTTCGGCTGGAAGTTGATAAGTTCCTGCTGCACCACCTCCCACGGATTCACCGTCGAGAAATAGAATTGCAATTGCTGGGCATCGACCTGTGCCAGCGCGGCCAGATCTTGAGTCAGTTTTTTCAGGCTGTTTACCTGAGCCAGCATAGACGCAAAATGTTCAGGGGTAGGTTTACGAATCCCGTCCTGCATCGCTTCAATCTGTGCTTGCAACACTGCCAATGGGGTTTTTAATTCATGCGAAGTATCTGCCACCCACTGACGGCGTGAGGTTTCATGCTGATCCAGAATCACCGCCAATGCATTTAATTCATTGGATAAATCACCTAATTCATCATTCCGGTTTACTTTAACCTGATATTGATAATTTCCCTGAGTCAAGGCACGTGTACCATTGAGCAGACGTTGAATCGGCTTTTTGAAATAAGTCGCCAATAACAGGGAAGCTATCAGACTCGCCAAAATACTGAGTGCATAAACCAGAAATAAATAACGCTTTTGGTTACTGAAGAAATTAATACTGAGCGCATCATCCTGATCCAGAACCGGTTTTAAGCCCAAATAGCCGACAATCTGATTATTCACCATAATCGGACGATAAGAAATCTGCTCATCCGAAGCCTCACCGACCACAAAACGACGCTTGGCATCATACAGAGAAAGACGTGAACTGAGACCAAGACGGTCCGGCATCTGGATAAACTGTTTTTTGCCAGTCGGTTGCTGTGCTGGCTGTTCACCATTCTTGCGATCGGTTCTGAACAGATTCTGATTGGAACTGAGCGGGAATTTTAAGCCTTCAAAGGGCTGAAACTGGGACGGCAAATTAGATGCCAGCACCCGTAACTCTTCTTCATTGACCTGACGTTGTGGCAGCGCCGGATCTACCATACTGGGTGCGACCTGAGCCAGAGTCTGTTCCTGAAAATAACGCTGCTGCAAGGCAATATCATACTGTCGGCGTAACCACCAGCGTGATAATCGGTCATAATCATCTGGTGCGGCTTCACCTTCCATCTGGAGAATCTGTGCCTGAATCGCATTGCCCCAGTCCTGATAGACCGCATAGACATCCGCCAGATTTTCAATCACATAATCCAGCTTCTGCATTTCGACATCGGCGACATAACGGGCGAAATTACGCTGCATATTCAGATGCAATACACCCAGACTCACCGTGGTAATGACCAGCGTGGTCAACAGCACGGTCAAAAATAGACGTAATGCAATGGGAATGCGGCGAATGTTCAAAATAGAAATCTCAATTTTTCTTCTATATTCATTATTGTAGCGAACACCGAGGCAAAAAACTCTTCATTGTTTCTTCATCTTTATTGTTTAATCTTTATCTAACATAGAATCAGCTTCTTGACAGGATAAATACAATGCAAACCATGACAAAAATAGCTTTAATCAGTGCAAGTGTTTTATCAATGGGTGCGTTGACTGCCTGTCAATCCACCAGCAATGTGCCAAGCAATGATCATCCCCACATGATGAAACATCATGAAGGCAAAAAACAGCATCTAACTCCCGAACAGCGTGAGCAGTTTAAGGCAAAGCGTGCAGAACGTATGCAGTTTGCCAAACAGCTTCAACAGGCCTGCGACAATAAAGCTGTGGGCTCGGCCGTTCAAATCAAGACTGGCGATAAAACCATAGACGGCACCTGCAAGATGGTCTTTAAAGCAGATCGTAAAGAGATGAAAAGCCATCGCGACATGAAAGCTGAGCATCGTCCAATGCGTGCTGATATGCGTAGAGGCATGATGCACGGTGAAGTCTTGACGGATGCCAAACGTGCAGAATTGACTAAACAGTTTGATCAGCGCCTCGCTCAACATCAGGCACATCAACGAGCCATGCTGCAAGCCTGTCAAGGCAAAAAAGACGCGACTGCTGCACAGATCAAGATGAGCGAACAAACTATCAATGGCAAATGTCATGTCCGTTTCCAGCCCACAGCCTCTACCTATTAATGCATAGGAATCAAGGCTTCACGACTAGCACCTTCGGGTGCTTTTTTATTGCGTGCTCTTTCATGCATACAGTTGACTATTCGTTTCCTGCAGAATATGGCTAAAGTCTTTATACTCAAGACCTTTAATGCGTCATGCAGATTAATCTTTGACTTTACAGTCACCAAGAAAACACCCCGAAAAGCTTGTACCGCAGGGGAAGTTGTTGCACGATTAGATCATTCCAAACCGTGTCAGTGAAGACAGGTTTTAGTTCATCTAAGATTATAACGCTGGTTCAACCAGTATTGAGGAAACCGATATGCCACAATACAAAGCGCCTTTACGTGATATGCAATTTGTGTTGCATGAATTATTAAATGCTGAACAACACTATGCAAATCTCCCTGCATTCCAAGAAAACGTAAGCCGTGAGCTGGTAGATCAGTACTTAGAAGCTGCGGCCGACTTCTGTGAAAACGAATTGTCTCCGATCAACCAGACCGGTGACCGTGAAGGCTGTACCTGGAATGACGGCGTTGTTACGACTCCGACTGGCTTTAAAGAAGCGTACCAAAAATACATCGAGCTTGGCTTCCCTTCTCTTTCTGCTGAAGAACAATACGGCGGTCAAGGCTTACCGAACTCTTTAGGTATCGCGATTTCTGAAATGGTGGGTACTGCGAACTGGGCATGGGGCATGTACCCTGGCCTGTCTCACGGTGCGGTTCGTACTTTAGAACATCATGGTTCAGCTGAACAAAAAGACGCTTACCTGCCTAAACTGGTTTCAGGTGAATGGACGGGTACCATGTGCTTAACTGAATCTCATGCGGGTTCTGACTTGGGTATTATCCGTACTAAAGCTGAACCACAAGCGGACGGTAGCTACGCAATCTCTGGCGAGAAGATCTTTATCTCTGCTGGTGAACACGACATGGCAGAGAACATTATCCATATCGTACTTGCTCGTCTGCCAGGTGCACCGAAAGGTACCAAAGGTATCTCATTATTCATCGTGCCAAAATTCAACCTGAATGCTGACGGTTCTATTGGCGAGCGTAACGGCGTACGTTGTGGTTCGATCGAACACAAGATGGGTATCCATGGTAACGCGACTTGTGTCATCAACTTTGACAATGCTAAAGGCTTCCTGATTGGACCTGAAAACCGCGGCTTGAACTGCATGTTCACGTTCATGAACACAGCACGTATCGGTACAGCAGTTCAAGGTCTTGCAGCATCTGAAGGTTCATTCCAAGGCGCGCTTGCATACGCAAAAGATCGTCTGGCAATGCGCTCTCTTTCTGGTCCTAAAGCACCTGAAAAAGAAGCAGATCCAATCATTGTGCATCCTGCGGTACGTAACATGCTTTTAACTCAAAAAGCATATGCAGAAGGTGGTCGTGCACTGGTTTACCTGTTAGCACAATATGCTGACGTGGTTGAACATGCTGCAGAAGAAGCAGACCGTAAATTTGCAGACAACATCCTGTCATTGCTAACACCAATCGCAAAAGCATTCCTGACTGAAACCGGTTCTGAAGCTGCGAAACACGGTGTTCAGGTATTCGGTGGTCATGGCTTTATTTCTGAGCACGGTATGGAGCAGATCGTACGTGATACACGTATTGCTTGCCTGTACGAAGGTACCACTGAAATTCAGGCACTAGACTTGTTAGGCCGTAAAGTATTGGGTACGCAAGGTGCAATGTTGAAAGACTTCACCAAGATCATCCATAAATTTGCTGAAGCGCACAAAGACAATGCTGCAATGAAAGAATTCGTTGAACCATTGGCTGCCTTGAACAAAGAATGGGGCGATCTGACCATGCAGATTGGTATGCGCGCGATGCAAAACCCTGAAGAAGTGGGTGCGGCTGCAGTCGATTACCTCTACTTCTCTGGTTATGTCACTCTAGCTTACCTATGGGCACGTATGGCATTGGTTGCTCAGGAGCAACTGGCTGCGGGCACCACTGAGGTTGATTTCTACAATGCCAAAGTGACGACAGCACGCTTCTACTTCAAGAAAATCCTGCCACGCGTTCGTTCACACGTTGAAGTGATTGCGACAGGTGTAGAGCCATTGATGAACCTGGATGCGGAACACTTTGCATTCTAAGTTAGTCTCAGACTAGCTACATTTCAGAAAAAGGACGGTCAATCAACAGGCAGTCCTTTTTCTTTATAAAGAGTTACAGAATTAACCTTTAGTCGTCTAACATTCAGATTTTGAGTGTTTTAGACTGATTAAAACTCATTTAATCAAACAATAAACAGGTGACACACCATGCCAATTTATAACGCGCCACTTGCCGATATGAAATTCATCCTGAACGATGTCTTCAATGCAGAACAATTCTGGCAGGCCAATGAAAATCTAGCGCATCTGGATGCTGCGACAGCAGAAGCGATTCTTGAAGAAATGGCAAAATTTTCTCAAAACGTCATGCTTCCTCTGAACCGTACCGGCGATGAAGAAGGCGCAAAAATTGAAAATGGTAATGTGACCACACCTGCTGGCTTTAAAGAAGCGTTCAAACAATATGCAGAAGGTGGCTGGATTGGTCTGGGCGCAGATATGGAATGGGGCGGCCAGGAAATGCCGAAAATGCTAACGGTACTTTCTGATGAAATGCTGTTTGCCACCAACCCGTCTTTCATGCTGTATCCATTGCTTTCTGTTGGTGCGGGCATGGCGCTGAACAGCTATGCTTCACAAGCACAAAAAGAAACCTATTTACCTAAAATTTATTCGGGCGAATGGTCAGGCACCATGTGCTTAACTGAACCACACGCCGGTACTGATCTGGGTATTATCAAGACCAAAGCCGAACGTAACGAAGATGGTACCTATAGCATCAGCGGCACCAAGATTTTCATCACTGGCGGTGACCATGACCTGGCGGAAAACATCATTCATTTAGTTCTGGCAAAAACCCCAGATGCGCCTGCCGGCTCTCGTGGTATTTCCCTCTTCATCGTACCGAAATTCCTGGTGAATGAAGATGGTTCTATTGGCGAACGTAACCCGGTCGGCCCAGGTTCAATCGAACACAAGATGGGAATCAAGGCATCAGCAACCTGTGTAATGAACTTTGACGGTGCGAAAGGTTACCTCGTTGGTAAAGAAAATGAAGGTCTCGCTGCAATGTTCGTGATGATGAACTATGAACGTCTGTCGATGGGTATCCAAGGCCTAGGTGCTTCTGAATTCGCTTATCAAAACGCTGCGCAATATGCGACAGACCGTTTACAGGGTCGCAGCGCGGCTGGCGTTCAATCACCAAACAAACCTGCGGACAGTATTCTAGTGCATGGTGATGTACGCCGTATGCTGCTGAATGTACGTGCCAATAATGAAGCTTCACGTGCCTTTGCAGTTTATGTAGGTCAGCAACTGGATATCACCAAATTCTCTACTGATCCTGAAGCGGTGAAAAAAGCCAATGACCGCGTTGCGCTATTAACACCAATCGCGAAAGCGTATTTAACGGATACCGCATTCCAGGCGACCCTAGATGCACAAATGGTCTTCGGTGGTCATGGCTATATCCGTGAATGGGGCTTGGAGCAATGTATCCGTGACCTACGTATTTCCCAGATCTATGAAGGCACCAACGGTGTACAGTCACAAGACTTGATCGGCCGCAAAACCATTAAATGTGGCGGCGAATATATCTCTGAATATATCTCTGAAATCCGTGACTTTGCCAATAGTCTGGATGCGGATCTAAACTTTATTAAAGATGCCACACTGGATGCAGCAACTGAAGTTGAATCGGTGACTCAGTACATTCTGGAAGCAGCACGAGAAAGCCATGACTTCCCGAATGCAACCGCAGTTGACTATCTGCACGCTGTAGGTCTGTTGAGCTTCTCTTATATGTTCGCGCGCATTACCAATGCAGCGAAAAATAAAGACGGTGAGTTCTATCAAAATAAAATCGCTCTGGCACGTTATTTTGTACAACGCATTCTGCCTGAACTGGCATTACGCATTACTAAAGTGAAATCAGGTTCTGACGTCATCATGAACTTCTCTGAAGATTATTTCACGACTCAAGCTTAAGCTAAAAATCTGCAATAAAAACGCCTGCATCAGCAGGCGTTTTTTATGAAAATGCAACAATTAAACTTTTTGAATTAGCAAGGTATCCGTCTGATTATTGCTTTTCGGATTCGAATGTTTATTCACAATTTTGATATTCCCCTCTGACTCTAAAGACTCGCAGAGCTCCACCACCTTTTGCATATCTTCAGCCTTAATGCCTACGCCGAGGATTAATTTTTTTCCGGCTTCTAATTGGCTAATTTTTGTTTGAATTTTATCTAACACTTTTTTCTCCTATTTATTCAATGTACCACCCATACAATATAGCAATTTAGTCTAAAAAAAGCGCAAAAGTTCAAATAATTTAATCTTTATTTTTCATTCAATCATTCTGTGCATGATCTTTGCACGTTATTCTGCAACTATCTTTATTTCACATGAAAAATCAGGAGGATAATATGTCTAAATCACGTCCGAAAATTGAAAAATTTGAAGCCCTCCTCGACCGTCTTGGCAATCTTGCTGTAGAAAGCTTTCATTATATTGCGCTGTTTATTATTGGCTGTATGGTGATCTGGTCCGCTGGCCATACCGTCATTGACATTCTGACCGTGAAACAGTTCGCCACCATTGACGACATTCTTCTGTTGTTTATTTATCTGGAACTTGGTGCCATGGTCGGCATCTATTTCAAAACCAACCATATGCCAGTACGTTTCCTGATTTATATTGCCATTACTGCACTGACCCGTTTGCTGATTGCAGATATTCAACACACGCATAAAGCCAGCATGGATCTGGTGATTATTACCGGTTCGATTCTGATTCTGGCCTTTGCGATATTAGTGGTGCGCTATGCCTCATGGACTTATCCATCCGTGATTCGTGACAAACATAGTGAAAAGCCATTACCCCTTGGCAAAACACCGCGTCCAGAAGATGATGAATTGGCATAGTCTTTTAAGCCCTCTTTTTTTTGCACTTCAGCTTAAAGTAATACTTAAGCCTCGTTTAGGGTTTTGGGAGATTTATCTCAAGCAATCTCTCCCTTGCGTAGCAGTGCTACTCATCTCCTCACAGGAGAGGGAACTATTTTGGTCTTTTTGAGTTATTGACGTTTATAACTGAATTATCCGTTCATAGTTTAGAGCAGTTTAACGATTCGGCACCAGCACATAGCGTCCGTTTTCATAAATCCAGTAGCTGCCACGCGGTGGTGCTGGTAACCCTAAACGCTGCCAATCGGTAATTACCGTATATCTCGAACTTTCAATCCGGGCAACATTCGGATCACCATTGACCCAGCTATAACTATTCGAATTTTGATAAATAGTGGTCGGTGCCTGATACTGAATATTGAGGCCGCTTTGACTCTGCGCAGGCGGATAACCCCAATGTGATGGGTGTTGCGGGTAATGTGGTCGCGGTGGCAGTGGACGTTGCGGGTAATGCTGCCGTGGTGGATCATAAGGTCGTGGTGCGCTGCGATACTTCGGTGTGGATCGATCTACACCACCATAACCCACCCAAGCATTGCCAGCCATACTTTGTGCAGAAGCTCCCAATAGCAATGCAGCGAATATTGCACTCGATAGTACGATTCTCATTTGAGCTTCCTCCGAATAATCTGCTCATATTTTAAACAAAATAGATGCAGAAAATATGGATAAGCTCGTTGGAGCTGCAATTTTTTGTAATGCACTTGCCTATTTTCAATCTGACAGGCGCGTCGGCAGGCTGCTGCTTTATGCTAAAATTGCTTTTTTAATGTTTCGAGTTGAATACTGTGTCTGATTTAAATTTCGATCGTTTACATGAATATTTTTCTAAAGTGCCGAGTGTTCAGAAAGAACGGATTGATAGCTATGGTTCAGATGGCAAACAGGCATGGTGGTTTAAGTTTCAGATCAATGTCGATCATCCGCTGGCTTGGCAAACTGTGCAAGAATTAGGTCATGTCCTGAATTATATTTCTAAAAATGAACGTCTCCCCACTCAGTTCCTTCCAGTTTCGCCACCGCCATATATGAATGGTGTAGCCAAAGATTTCCTGTCTTGGGTGATCCAGTGTAATCACGCAGATTTCCCACCCGATGTAGTTTGTGACTGGTTAGAAGCGCGTTTACCAAATCCGGTTGATGATGAAGCGCAATGGAAAATTAAAACCGATATTTCTGAGCTGGATGAATTAACGGATAAAGAGCTGGATCAGCTGGTTCCGCCGAATCCAGAATCAAAAAGCTGATAATAAAAAATCTCCCTAACTCCCTCTTTTTCAAAGAGGGACTTTCCTCCCTTTTTAAAAAGGGAGGTCAGGAGGGATTTAAAATTAAAACGTCGACCAGCCGCTCCATTCCATAAAACGATACAGCCAATATTTAAAGAACGAGTTTTCTGCATATTGAGTGTAATCTACGCTCATCGAACGGCCATTTAGATTTGACCATGCACCCTCAAAATATTGCTGGGCATCCCGGAAGACTTCGGCCTGAGGCTGACCCACCACGCGCATATTAGTTTCCAGATTATAGTTTTTCAAATTGCGTACCGTAAAATTGGCCGAACCTAAAATCATTTCAGCTTGCTGAGCATTGCGCTTCATTAGGATCTTGCTATGACATTGCTCACCCTGAGTATGACACCAACGTACATTTATACCCGCTTCGTGCAATTCTGAAGCCACCTGCCGATTTGGAATTCCATTCTTTTCACGGCCAAAGGCATCTTTATTTGGGTCGAGTAAAATCCGGACTTTGACACCACGTTCATGGGCCGCTATCAGACTTTTGATAATTTTTCGCTCAGACAGATAAAACATTGCCAGATCAATCTGTTCACTGGCTTTCGCGGTCTGAATCAGATTCAGAATCGCATCATAAATGGCTTTTTCAGTCAGCACCTGAGCTTGTGGCTGGCTACTGTCTGCCTGAAAATCCCCAGCGACAATGGCTGGCATATTCGCTTGTGACATCATGCCCACAGACAGTTCTGTTTTCAAAATATCCACAGCTGTGCTCCCCCAGACCAATAAACCAATATTGGAATGCCGTGAACTGCCATCATGCGGATTCATGGATGTGACCAGTGCTTTCCAGCCTTGATCGGTATCCACCACCATGGTTTTGCGATGATTGGCTTTAAAGTTAAACAAATCAAAATAACTACGCAGGGTAATTTTTTCTGTTCCAAATGGATTCGGCAACCAGCCTGTTTCCGGATTATTGCCAATGCCCTGGCAACAGATATACCAGAAGCCGGACCAGCTTGGATTGGAAGCCCGCAATGGCGTCAGATTGGTTTCAATGACATCAATACCGTGCTGACGTAATTTCCAATACTGCTCAGATCTAATCCCGCCATAAACTGAATTAATCGGATCGGTAATAAACTTGATTTCCACCTCAGGCTGCAGCAGGCGCTTACTGATTAAAGCATCACTCAGCTGTTGACTCAGTGCCTGATGCTGCTGCGTAGATACACCGGTTTGCTGATTAAATAAAAACATGTCCAGCACAATCAGTGATTTGGCCTCTTCAATCATTTTCAGCATTTCATTAAAAATGCGATGATCTAAATGCTGTTTTCCTTCTGCATCCAGATAAGTCTGATCGGCCAGAAATTTGACTTCGGCATGACGCAGTTTGCCTGTGTAATTCAGACCTTCCGGCAAAGGCTTATACGTGTGGTAGATCGCCGAAGCCAGATAACCCACGGCCAGCATACTAATGATCAAAGCCACATAACGGCGATTCGACCAGTTTAATTTATTGTGAATTCGTTGAAAGATACGCATAAGAAAAAACCTAACCCAATATACTCAGGCTAGGTTTTATCTTATGATTTTTCAAGTAGATTTCAGTGAGATCTAGATGATTTGGTCGATTATTTCAGTAGACCTGTTAGAAATCATACTGCACGCCGACAGTAAAGTTGCGACCCACCTGCGGAATATTAGACAGGAATGAAGTATGTGAATACACCTGATCATCGAGCAGGTTATTGGCCTTGAAATAAACTCGATAAGCATTGTTATCTGCAATGCTATTGGCATAACTCAGGCCAACATTCACCATATTGTAGCCTTGGGTTTCATCTTCATAGCTGGCGATCTTGTCCTGATTAAAGACATGATAATACTCAGCCAAACCTGACCAGCCATCGGCAAAGTCTGCTTCTACTTTGGTGCCTAAGCGACCTGCAGGTACACGTGGTGCATTCTCAGCTTCAATCTTGCCACGCACATAGTCCCCAAAGACGCTGACTTTATACATATCATTGATCTGATAATCGGCTTGTGCTTCTGTACCATAAAATCTAGCTTTGTCTTGGGTATATTGCACGCCACGTAAATTACCTTTCTGCGCTACCGTTTCGCCATAGATATAATCATCAAACCAGTTGTGATAGACATGCACATGGTAATCCAGTTTATCCCCTTCATAATGCAGACCTAACTCGAGATTATTTGAAGTTTCTTTATCGAGATCAGGATTACCGAGTTCATAGGTATTGGTCGCAAAATGCAAGCCATCAGCATAGAGTTCTTGAGCTAAAGGCAAACGCTGCTGATGAGATCCCACCACAGAAAGTTTGTAGTTCGGTGCAAATTCCCAGTTGGCAGCAGCGGATGCAGAGACACCAGTCCCCGAATAATCTTTCTGATCCGAATCTACTTTCACTTTTTGATGATCGACACGCGCACCAAGTTCAACATGCACATCGCCAAGTTGCTTATGTTCTAAAGCAAAAAGACTGAATTTGTCAGTTTTTGTGTCCGGCATCACGACACCTGAACCATGAACATGATGTTCTTCATCGTCCTCATCGCCATCTTCATGATGGTCATGGTCTGATGCGGCAAGATTAATTTTTTGCTGTGAAATCTGGGTTCCAATCACCCCTTCCCAGCCTGCAACTGGCACGTGAACTAACTCTAAACGGCCGTCATAACCTTTGCTTTTAAAGTTACTGATGACTTCACTTTCTTCAAGTTCATCGTGTTCATAATCAGTAATGCTGGCATGTGCACGTAATTTTTCAATACCGGCAAAAGGCTGTTCCAGTTCGGTGCGTACTTCATAGCGTTCAGATTTTAAATCTACCCATGGTCCACCATGCTCTTCATGGGCTGATGCATCTGGGTCAGGTGTTGGACAACCATGAAAATGATCACCATGTAAAACACAACCATGATATTCATGACTATGACCTGGCAAACCATACTGATCCTGACGGTTACTATAAGACAAACCAACAAAACCACGATCATGAATCCATGATCCGCCAATATTGACTGTTTGCCCTTCAGCAAAAGTATTGCCCACACGACGTTCTTTTTCTAATTCGTCATCATGCTCATGAAAATAATCCGGTGCAATATAATCATTGGCTTTACGTTTTGAGCCTTCTACACGCAAAGCAAAGTTTTCACCAATACCCGCTGTCACACCAGCACTTGCCAGTTTTTCATCACTGCCTGAGTTATAACGCAGGCCGACTGTACCTTCCAAACCATCTTCAGGCATCTGGGTCGGAATTTTTTGATCAGTGACATTCACCAGACCACCGACTGTACCGGCACCATAAAGCAAGGTCGATGGACCGCGAATTACTTCCACCTGTTTCGCCAGAATCGGATCAACGGTGACAGCATGGTCAGGAGACAAAGTGGATACATCCGCTGTTTCAGACGCATGCTGCAACACTTTCACACGTGGACCATCTTGACCCCGAATCACCGGACGGCTTGAGCCTGAACCATATTGATTAGAATAAACACCAAGCTCATCTGCCAAGGCATCACCAATGGTGGGGGCGCGTTCAGACAGTGCTTTCTGATCCACGAAATGATCTGCAACTGCAAAATCTGCTGCAGTCTGCACCAATGGATGAGCTTGCACCTGAATCGTGTCCATGGTCTGAACCGGGATAGAAGATGAGGATTGCTCTGCAAATACTGTAGGTGCAACTACAGCAAAAATTGACAATGTTATTAGATTCTTAGGAAAGGACATGACCGAAGCTCAAATTCAGTAATCTGGATTAATGTTATAATATAACATTTCATTATTTTTGCAATCCTTTACGATAATCAGTGCTATATTTTATTAGAATGTCCTTTGAATATTTTTGATTACATTAAAACATTGTCTTTATGCCCTTTACCTTATCGCATGCTGTGCTTGCTCCACCTATTTCATATTTGACTGGGAATAGACTTCCTGTTGCTGCGCTGGCAATTGGGAGCATGGTTCCCGATCTGCATCGCTTGTTTACTCATACTAATTCGAATATCACCCATTTATGGTCTTCTCTGATTCATCCAGATCTCTGGATTGGTCTGGCTTTTTGTGCTGCCTGGTACCTGATTTACCGACCCGTGATTTACCGTTTCATCGGTATTCAGCATGATTTAAAGATTCACAATATCCTTTCAGCACTAAAATTCATCCTGGTGATGTGTCTGGCAGTCATCATTGGTACAGCCACCCATTTAATCTGGGATGGACTGACTCACGTCGATTTTCGAACTTTTGCCTTCCATGACGTCTTAGCCCAACATTTTCAGTTGCTTGGACAAAGTTATCCGCTGCACCGAATTTTACAGATTGGCACCTCAGTGATTGTCTTGCCTCTTATCCTGTGGATGAGCCTGCATTACTATAAAACTCATCAGCAATATCTTGCAGTCAGTGTGAAAATCAAATCGTTTGCCTGGGGCTTATTGCTCTTTTCTATATTTACCGGCCTATTTTCGGTCTGGGATTATGCACGCTATATCTCTACAGAAGTCTGGCAATCGGACCTCTATTATTTTACTGGACGATCTATTAATGAATTTAGCCAAGGCTTTCTGATCACGTTCAGTCTGGGCTGTTTATTGTTTTTATTTTTAGACAGAGATCGCAGGATGGGTTAAACAAAGCACTGGCTTTGCGCCTATTCACTTTAAAATGATATTGTTTTTGACCCAAGTTCTTGTGACAACATGCCCAAAGAGGCATAATCCTACCTTTACTCAAAGCGGTACGCTGTTTACGTATTCGCTGACCTTAACCCATATAGTTGGATTTCTAACGCTATGATGCGAACTCATTACTGCGGTTCTTTAACCGAAGCTCAAATTGACCAAACCGTAACATTATGCGGTTGGGTACACCGTCGCCGTGACCACGGTGGTGTCATCTTCCTTGACATGCGTGACCGTGATGGTCTTGTTCAAGTGGTTATTGACCCAGATACTCCTGAAGCATTCGCAACTGCTGATAAAGTACGTTCAGAATTTGTATTAAAAATTACAGGCCGTGTGCGTCGCCGTTATGAAGGCACAGAAAATGCCAATATGGTGAGCGGTCAAATCGAAGTCTTGGGTAAAGAAATTGAAGTTCTTGCTCAGTCTGAAACTCCGCCATTCCCTTTGAATGACGAAAACACCAATATTTCTGAAGAAATTCGTTTGAAATACCGTTTCCTGGATATCCGTCGTCCAGAAATGCTAGACCGTTTACGTTTCCGTTCTAAATTAACCAACTTGATTCGTAACTACTTCGAAGACAATGGTTTCCTAGACGTTGAAACTCCGATCTTAACTCGTGCAACTCCTGAAGGCGCACGTGACTATCTAGTTCCAAGCCGTGTATCGAATGGTAGCTTCTACGCACTTCCACAATCTCCACAGCTATTCAAACAGTTGTTGATGGTTGGCGGTATTGATCGTTACTACCAAATCGCGAAATGTTTCCGTGATGAAGACTTACGTGCTGACCGTCAGCCTGAATTCACCCAAATCGACGTTGAAACATCGTTCATGAGTGACGATGACATCATGGATTTAATGGAAACTTTAACCGTTAAGATGTTCAAAGAACTTCTAAACGTTGAGTTTGATAAATTCCCACGCATGACCTACAACGATGCAATGCGTGACTATGCATCTGACAAACCAGATATGCGTATTCCTTTGAAACTGGTTGACGTTGCAGACTTGATGCAAGACGTTGAGTTCAAAGTATTCGCAGGTCCTGCAAAAGATCCTAAAGGCCGTATCGTTGCGCTTCGCGTACCGGGTGCTGGTTCACTTCCACGTAGCGCGATTGATGAATATACGAAGTTTGTAGGCATCTACGGTGCACGCGGTTTGGCTTACATCAAAGTCAACGAACTTGAAAAAGGTATCGAAGGTCTTCAATCTCCAATCGTGAAATTCATCGAGCCAATCGTGCTTGATCTATTGAAACGTGTTGGCGCTGAAAATGGCGACATCGTATTCTTCGGTGCAGACAAAGCGAAAGTTGTAAACGATGCCATGGGCGCGCTTCGTGTGAAGATCGGTCATGACATGAAACTTGCAACTTGCGAGTGGGCGCCACTTTGGGTGGTTGATTTCCCAATGTTCGAAGAAACTGATGATGGTAAATGGACATCTGTGCATCACCCATTCACGCTGCCAAAATCTAGCGTAGAAGAAGTGAAGAACAACCCAGGCGCTGCGCTTTCTGTGGCTTACGATATGGTATTGAACGGTACTGAAATCGGTGGTGGTTCACTGCGTATCCATAACCTTGAAATGCAAAAAGCGATCTTTGAAGCGCTTGGCATTGGTGAAGAAGAAGCAGAAGAGAAATTCAGCTTCTTGTTAAATGCATTACGTTACGGTGCTCCTCCGCATGGTGGTTTGGCATTTGGTCTTGACCGTCTTGTGATGCTCATGACTGGCGGTTCTTCTATTCGTGACGTGATTGCATTCCCGAAAACCAAGACTGCTGAATGTCCATTAACGCAAGCACCCGCACCAGTTGAATCAAACCAGCTGCGTGACCTTGGTATTCGCTTACGTGAAAAACCAAAAGCTGAATCTCAAGAATAATTCTTGATGTTTTAAGTGAAAAAGCCCTGCCTCGTGTGGGGCTTTTTTTGTGTGATTGAGTCACATCTGGAACAGTGGCATAATAGCCACAGTTTTTAATCTAAGGTAATTAGCAATGGCTATGCGTCCTACAGTTCGTAATCGCAGCATTATGCTTATTGTATTTTCAGTGGTTCAATGGCTGTTCATGCGCTATATCCTTGCCAACAATCTGTTCAACCTCGATACCAATGACCGTATTGTGTATTTTTGCCTGAGCAGTATTTTAGGTGCCCTGCTGATTTTTGTGGGTTTGATTTATATGGTGCTGAAAGGCAATCCGGACAAAGACCTATAATCTGACCATCTGGATAGCATGTACACCCTACTTAAAAATTTCTCCAAGCTTCCATTAAGATTCATTCAAAATCTTGCGCAATTGGCTGGATCTCTTTTGTATTTCAGCCATTCTTCTGCACGCCGAGTGACCGAGATTAATCTGGCCTCTGCTTATCCTGAGCTTTCTGAATCTGAACGGGCTGATTTGACCAAACGCAGTCTCAAAAGTCAGTGCATGACGTATGCGGAATCAGTCAAGATTTGGGGTTCATCATCAGACTATGCGCTGTCTTTGATTCGAGATGTGCAGGGCGAAGATATTTTCCTGAAAGCTTTGCAAAATCCTCATGGCTGCTTGGCGGTGGTGCCTCATTTTGGTACTTGGGAGCTATTGAATGTCTGGGTCAATCAACACACTTCTCCTGTGATTATGTACAAGCCCAGCAAGAATCAAGATGTTGACCGCTTTATGCTTGAAGCCCGGCAACGCCTGAATGCAACACTGGTCCCTACAGATGATTCCGGGGTGCGTGCTGTGTTTAAGCATTTAAAACAGGGTGGTTTTTCTGCAATTTTGCCGGATCATGTTCCTAAAGAATCTGGTGGAATCTATTCTTATTTTTATGGTCAAAATGCGTTGTCCTCTACGCTTCTTTCCAAACTGGCAGCTAAAACGCAATGTTCAGTCCTAGGTTTAAGCTGCCTCAGACGTGATGATTTATCCGGCTATGATATTTACGTGACTAAATTATCAAATGATATTGTATCTAAAGATTTACAACTGTCGGTTGATACCTTAAATAAAGAAATGGAGCGCATAATTAATGTCGCTCCACAACAGTATTTGTGGGGGTATAAACGGTTTAGGAAAATAATTGATGAAAGTAATATTTATCAATAAATTTTAATTATTCAATTAAATCACTTAAAGTTAACTTAATATCGATTCCTAACTTTGTTGTTCGTGCATTAACTTCATTATGTCGTTTAACAATCTTTTTAGTACTTTTTGACAGTAGAGAAGAACGCATTATCCATTGATAAATTGAATTTCTTTGCTCATATTTCTGTATCCAACGCTTATCTCTACTTGCTTGTAATTGTTCAATACTAGGTTGAATCTTATCCCCATATAAATTACGAGATGTATCAAAAATAAATGTGTAGTTTGGTGGTAGCTTTTTTAATGTAATAAGGCCTGCATCATGCCACTCATCAACCAAGTTTTGTAAAATAATCTGATCCCAAATAGTTGGATTTTGCAACATACGCTTCTCCCATTCATCCATCAGAGAATGTGCATTTTTAGTGTCATTTATAAAAATAGTACTACTAATTAAACGCTTCTTATCTATGTAATGTACTGCAATATCTTCTTCAATTGCATTGAAGTATGGCCGGATATCCTCAAGAATTATAGCATCAGCATCAACAAATAAAAGTGGGCCATGAGTTTCACGACGCATTTGCGAAATAAACACAGGCTTAAATGCAATAATGGTTTGCCAGTCATCTTTTGAAAATTGCTTTAATAGAATATGAATATTAAATTTTTTTGCTGATTCAGCTAAAATTTGAGCATGCTTCGTATATAGTTTATCATCTGTATGAAAACCAAAAACTGTCAACATTAAGAATCCTTTTAATTTTCTACCAATTTAAGTTTAAAATCATAGATAAAAGTGTGATAAAAAACTATAATTTTAAATTTTTTTCGTAATTATATAACAATATAATACACATAAGTTATTGTAATTTATTTAAAAACCAAAGAAGTCATTGAAATAAATTCGATTATTTTATTTAAGTTTTAATTATAATAGAATAAATAAAAAACATAGTAAATCTTATGTAGTCTTTGTTTTTATATAGTCTTTGTTTTTATATAGTCTTTGTTTTAATATACATTATCATATCACAAAATAATTGATAAAAATGAGTCTCAAAACAATCAAAATTTTTATAGGCTGTGACCCAAACAACTGTGATTTAGAACAAATGATGGTTTTAGACTACAGCATTAAAAAACATACCCAGCAGCCTGTAGAAATTATTTGGATGCAACTTTCGCGTGATCCTTCTAGCTATTGGTATTCTGATCCGAAATCGAATCAAGGATGGAGAACAGAAAACTGGGCGACACCTTTTTCCGGATTTCGGTGGGCTATTCCAGAGTATTGTCAATTTCAAGGTAAAGCCATTTACATGGATACAGATGTCATTGTACTCGATGATCTTGCACTACTCTGGGAACATCCTATTGAAGCCAATGCTATTGTGGCAGCCAAGGGGGGGGGAAGCTCAGCCCGTTTATGCACTTGTGTCTGGGATTGTGAAAAAGCCAAACATTTTCTTCCTAGAATTGAGGAATTAAAAAGTAACCCTGCCAGTCATCAAAGTCTGATGAGCCAAATTCAAAAAGAACCGTCATTGGTTCAAGCTTATAATGATCATTTTAATTGCATCGATGGTGAAAATCTAAGTATCAACGAGATTAAAATTTTGCATTATTCCGATATGGGCACCCAGTTTAGTCACAAATATTCAATTCCTCGTCTTCAACACAATAATTCAACACATTGGTTTGATGGCGAAATTATTCCTCACCCCCGAGCGGACCTGACAACACTTTTTGACCAATACTATCACGAGGCCCTTTCTGCCGGATACCAACTTGAGGACTATACAATTACACCCTACGGAAAATTTCACAAAGCATCTCAAAAAAAATACTCGGGCAATAACATTACTCGGTCAGAAACATCCCAGCCTTGGTTTAAGAGGCTCCTGAGCAAGTTTAAAACCAAGCGTGATTCATTTAATTTAGATCATTAACCCTCTAAGCAACTGAATCATCTTATCAATTAGATTATTCTCAAATAAACTTGATATAACTCATAGAAATAAGCTATGAAAGAGACAAGAATATGTGTGGTTTAATTTTCAATCATTTCGTTCGAAATTTGACAAAATATACCTATAAACTTTTAAAACCGAGTACTTACAAACACAACAGACGCTATTGGCCTTTTTACCGCGTGGTTCGTAATGCATCGGGTCAAATTGATCAAGTTTTTTTTAGGAATACCTTAATTGCAGACCATACGCTTAACTTAAAGAATAAACATTCAAAATGTATGCTGATCGCAACAGGACCATCGATTAAAAAGATTCCTGATAAATTTTTTAAATATGAGAAACTGGACTATATTGGCGTCAATGGAGCAATCGCTTTGAATGAGGTCACTTTTCAACACTATGTCATTATTGATCATGATTTTGTACAAAATCGTTTTGATCTCGTTGAGCGGGTTTTAGACACAGCATGCAATTTTTTCACCACCGCACGTTGCTTAGACTATATTCTGAGAAAAGTAAAAATCGAACAGATTCGTTGCCAATTTAAAATTATTGAAATCACGAGTAACTGTAAAAATGAACTTTTTATGGGAAACACTATTCATGTTGATGAAAAAGTTAAGAGTAATTACTTCTACAATGGTTTTGGCTTTTCTACACATATGTATGACACAGTATTTGACTACTATACCGTGGCTTATACCGCATTACAGATTATGTCAGGATTAAATTACCAACATATCTATATTGCAGGTGTGGATATGAATAACTTCGACCTACCACGATTTTATGAAACTTTAGATGTAAAACAACCTACCTTATTAAACCAGCACACCCAATCAATCATAGCGGCATTTGAAACAGCAGCCTATTTCTTTGAAAGTCAAAAAGTGTCTGTTTATAATCTTTCACCCCATAGTCTTATCAAATCATTTAAGAAATTAACGCTCGAACAAGACACCATCCTCTAAGTGGTTCAGATCATCCAACCTGATAGAGCGTTAAGATAAGGTTTTACTCTGATCATCATGGAAATCTAGCAGTGAATCTTGAAAATACATTCCTTTTTCATAAAATTCGCCTATATGTTTACGCTCTTTACCGGCAAATTTAATCAATTTAGGGTATTCACCTGAATGATGATTGATTGCCATTTCAATTAATGTTTTTTCTTTGACCCATTTATTTTTTACCTGATAGTAAAAGGCATTTTGATCACAATCAATTAAAGTAATACTAGGCAATGCTTTCAGCATAATCACCTGACACACCACATAGGAAATCAGGTATTCTAAATTACTAATCTTTTGAAATATTCTCTCATAATTTGGCACAGTACGTTTAATTTCATTGATATATGTTTTAGGGCCAACCTGCATGGCGTTCACCAACTCATCAAACCAATCTTTAAAAAACCTATTGTTAGGAGTCGTTGCTAAAAGCCAATTCTCGATGACTGGAGAATCAATATTGGTAGTGTTTTTTTTACGATAATAGGCAAAACTTTCGGTCTGATTTTGAGAAACCAACTCTTGAATCCAATCTAAATTTTCATAAACGATAATACTTGCATCTAACCAGATTCCTCCATAAACATAAAGTAATTTAAATCTGATTAAATCAGCTTTATGCTGAGGTAGATGAATATTTAAAGAATCAAAATCTATCTGTATAAATTGATCAACAGTTGTTGGTGTTAAAAAATGAACCTCATAATTTGCATTTATTAGCTTTATATTTTCTATGCATTTTTCCACAAATAATGGTACATCCCCCTCCCAATACAGCCAAATCAGCTTAGGTATTTTAACTTCTTCTGGCTTTGGATTAAGCGTAATCATATTTGCGTAATTATGAATTTTTAAATTCGTGCCTCTAATCTTGTAAAAATACATGATATAAAACTTAAGCATATAATAAGTTTTTTTAAATATTTTCATCTAAATTATTTCCAACATGCTCATTGATTTATTCCTTTAATGATAAATATTCAATTATTAAGATATTTGATGAATTTTAAGAATTTAGCAGATATTTTAGTGCATGATAACGATCACGCCACATACGCTTCTGCTTTTTAAAGCCATATGATTTACTACGATTTTCAAGCATTTTTCGAGAAATCCCCTGAGTAGCAACCGTTCCCAAAATATCACTATCGACCCCTGCTGGCTTCACTAGTGGTGGCCAAATCCCTAAACCTTTGCCATTTTGACTTAACCAAGACTGGAAGAAGATATCAACCGGCATATTTATAGTTTTGCCTGCCTCAACAAAAGTATGTGCTCCCTGCCGCGACCAGATTAACCCTAAGCCACGAATTGGGAAATAAAAAGCATGCCATAGACTTATATCCCCTATTTGCGTAATATCTTTTGCTAGTTTTTTCTTTTTTGAAGCAATATTAATAAGATACCAGTTTAAATCTTGATGTTGGTGCAAATATTCAATGATGCTGTCAATTTTAATCTTAAAGTCACTATTAATTTTAAGGTCATCTTCCAGAACCACTAAATAATCTGCATCAGTGGCTAAAAATTTTTCAGCACATCCATAATGACTTAAATAACAACCTAACTCGGAATTCATTAAACTACGACCTAATACCTTATTAGTTTGATCGTCATTATAATTTATGAATTCAGAGAGTGCTTTACCCCGACCATCATAAGCAGCAAAACGTTCAAACCTCCAGCCCACACTATTAAGCTGCTGAGTTGCTGCAGCTAGACGCTCATCACTTCCGTCTAAATTAATTAAATAAGTTACAACTTTCATGATTAACTCTTAATGCTGAATAGATAGAGGTAAATAGTTTTTAAATTTAGCAATTAAAGCAAAAGATACCTTTTCTGCTTCTTTTGGATCAAATTGATCTAAACTCTGAATACAACCGAATTTAACAGCTGGATTATTCAGATCTGATAAAAATGTAGATACTAAAGTCTCATTTTTTAAATAAGCGATATTTATATCATCACACAATATTGTTTTTTCTTCTCGAATTTTTAAATGATTATTCAGCCCTACTGGTAAAAATTGAAAAGCACTTCTAAAACGATGCTTAATCTGTTGAGTTAACGTTGTAGGGTATTTTTGAAAATACTTTTGTAGTACATCACGATCCAATATATGGGGACGATGATGAATTTCATAATATTTATTAAATCCACATAATTCAGCACTAAGCATTTGAGCAATTGTATATTTAGGCTGTAAAGGTTTACCAAAATATTTATTAAGACCTTTACGTAGATTAAATTTTGCTTTAATTAAGGAATTATTTTCCCAATGTCCATAGACTTTTATATGGTCACCAACTAAAAAATCATCTAATTCAGATGAAGCATTAAAGAAGAAATCATCATTCAAATAAATAAAATACTTTGATAACCCTGGAATATTCCAAAGCATGGTTTCAATACTTAAAGAATTAAATGTAGGCAAGTATTGCTCATGACCAGCAAATATTGTTCTATGATCAATTATTTTTATCTGCTCAGGAGCACATAATCCCTGTTCGAAAAAATCATGAATATGTGCAGGCTGCTGTTCATCCGTAATAATATAAATTGTTCCAAAATAGGGAATATATTTAAGAATTGAAGCAATTGAAAAATAGATTTCATCATTACTAGCAAATCGAGTTTCTTCTGCTGAACCTTTTACGATATTAGTAGATTGAAACTGTTGCCTTTTAAGTCGATGCTTTACATCATTGCCATCGACCCACGCAATAACAAAATCTATTTTTTCCATAATACTTCTAATCAACAATTAGCTTGAATAAATTCTATAACTTACTGCCAAGCATCCTTAATCCACTGCGATGGCAATACATAACGGTACCATTTCCCACCACCACCATTCACTGCATCTGGCGGATTAATTTCACCGTGGAATACAATAATTTTAGCGCCTTCAGGTTTCACAGGGGGCTTAAAGTAAGCCATCGGGATTTTTTGCAGGCAATGATACTTATAGCTCTTGCACCAACTTTCTGGCCAATAGGTCTGTTTACCTTCACGGTCTACATACCAAGACAAATAGGCTTGCTCATTACGGAATTTTTTACGGATTTCATCAAAGTTTTCACGGAAATAAGGTAACAGACCTGGGAAAGCACCCAGTTTAAACCGGTAAACCGAACTGTTACCGGTAATACGCCACGGCCGTTTCCAGTCATGGATAATCAGAAAGTCGCCCGGATAGGTAAAGAACTCATCGATATTATCGACAATCACTACATCAAGATCGAGAAATAATGCATTGCCTTCCAAACCATACAGATCAGGCTCAAAAGTAGATAGCTTGTTCCAGCCACGCTCAGGCGCACCTTCAGGCAATGCCAAAGGTGGAATAGGGAAACATTGTACTGCAGGATCAATGCCTTCAGTACGATCCGTCAGACAGACCATCTTAAAGTCGACTGTCGTATGTCGTTTAACCATATTGTATAAACGATTGACGTATTCCGAACCGTATTTGGTTCCCCATTTCATACAAATAACGATGTTACTCATTGCGTATGCCTAAGCTCATCTTAAAATCTTCTTGATGCTGAATATGATGACATAAGTTCGCTAAAATAAGTACATCAGTTAAAAAAAACCTCTCAAATGAGAGGTTTTTTCAATCAGTAAATTCTTAATTACTTCACATACGTTAACCAGTGTGCATATTTAGGATCTTTACCCTGAACTGCATCAAAATAAGCTTTCTGGATTTGTGTGGTGATTGGACCACGTACACCTTCACCAATCTGACGGTCATCGTATTCACGGATTGGTGTTACTTCTGCAGCAGTGCCGGTAAAGAATGCTTCATCTGCGATGTAGAACTCATCACGGGTAATACGGCGTTCAATTACGTCATAACCCAAGTCTTTAGCAATCGTAATAATCGTTTGACGGGTAATACCATCCAGCGCACCACCTGCGATATCAGGCGTATGAATCACGCCATCACGCACTAGGAATACGTTTTCGCCTGAACCTTGGCATACATAGCCTTGTGGGTCGAGCAGCATTGCTTCATCATAACCTGAATGCGCCACTTCCTGATGCGCAAGAATCGACAAGGTGTAGTTACCTGATGCTTTAGCCTTACACATGGTCACGTTCGGATGATGGTGGGTAAATGAAGACGTTTTTACGCGAATTCCCTTCGCCATCGCCTCTTCACCGAGGTAAGCACCCCAGCTCCATGCCGCAACTACGGCATGAATGGTATTGTCAGTTGCAGCGATACCGAGTTTTTCAGAACCAATAAAAATAATTGGACGTAAATAGCAAGACGCTAATTTGTTTTCACGAACAACATCAATTTGAGCCTGTTCTAATGCTGCTTGATCAAATGGAACTTTCATTTGATAAATTTTTGCAGAATTCAACAAGCGCTTCGTATGTTCTTTAAGACGGAAAATAGCCGTTCCATTCGGGGTTTCATAAGCTCGGACGCCTTCAAACACACCCATGCTGTAATGCAAAGTATGTGTTAATACGTGAGTTTTTGCCTCACGCCAGTCAACTAGTTGTCCATCTTGCCAAATGAAACCATCACGATCAGCCAAATTCATGCCACAAACTCCAATTTCTCACAATTATTCACTATCCAGTGCAAAGTCTGCACTTGGATCAATCAGTCTTTGCCATAACTTGCAAACGGTCATTCGGGTATCGTGCCAGTCGCTTGCAGACACTTGCATGGATTGATTTGCAAGGGCTAAGCGATGGCTCTCGGCGCGTTCACGGAGATAAGCTTGAATCAGAGCAGTCGCATCGTCGCTGGATAAGCAACCTGATTTTGCGGCATCCTCAAGAATTCGTACATTGTCGGAGAAATGGGCGAGATCTTTATTCGTCCCACTCCAGGCCAACACCGCATACTGTGCCATAAATTCGATGTCTACGATACCACCTGCATCTTGTTTTAAATGAAAAATACCATCTTTTTTTTGCTCTTTAGAAGAACCGAGATGCTCCTTCATTTTCTGACGCATTTTCAGTACTTCTGCCCGTACATAATTTTCATCGCGAGGCTGAATCAAAATATCCCGACGTAAGACTTCGAACTTTTTTCGCAAGCTCATTTCACCCGCAATCGGACGGGCTCGCACCAGTGCCTGATGCTCCCATAGCCAGGCACTTTTGAACTGGTATTGTTCAAAGGCTTTTAAACTGGTCACCAAAAGCCCAGCTTCGCCCGATGGACGCAATCGGGTATCGACTTCATATACACGTCCATCCAAGGTTTGCGTGGTCATCAGTGACATAAACTTTTGTGCAACCCGCATGGCAAATTCAAAGCCACTGATCGGCTTAAGTCCATCGGTATCGGCCTGTTCACCCATATAGTGAATAAACACCAGATCCAGATCCGAGCCATAACCCAATTCAATTCCACCGACTTTACCATAACCAATGACTGCAAAAGCCGTATGCTCGACTGAACAGCGCTGCCCTTCTGCATCCAGTGGAAAACCATGCTTTTTTGCCACAATCTGATAGGCCAGATGCAGCGCTGCATTCACCGATACTTCAGCAATATCGGTCAAGGCATCGGAAACTTTCATTAAAGGACTTTCAGCCAGCACATCACTGGCGGCAACGGCCAGAACATTAGATTTTTTAAACAGGCGCAAAACCCGCATCTGGTCTTCGACCTGGTCAATTTCAATCCGTAAAAGCTGCTGGCGCAAGGAATCTTCCAGATCCTGACGTTTTGGCAATTCAAAATCCATCGACAGGAATTCATCCAGTAGCACCGGATAATGGGTCAGTTCTTCACAAATCCATGGGCTGACCGTGGCCATCTTCACCAGTCGCTGTAACGCCCCTTTACTCTCAATTAACATCACCAGATATACCGTACGGCGCATTACTGATTCCACCAAGGGCATCAGTCGTACCAGTGCGGTCTGCGGATCCTCTGACTGTAAAACTGCTTCGATTAAATGTGGCCAAAAAGCTTTTAAACGCTGCACTGCTTTGGCTGGTAATTTTTTTAAGGCATGCCCATTCCAAAACTCATAGACAAGATTCTTTGCATTCTCGTCCAAAACTTCTTTGAGTTTCTTTTCCAACTGGGAAAAACTTTCAACCAAGGTGTCAGGACCATTTTCCTTAATTAAATGATCAAACTGATACATAACTTTGTCACGTTTCTCATTGAGATATGCCATAAAGCTATCCCAATTAGCAAAACCAAGCGTGTCCGTTATACGCGCCCTTAACTCTGGCTCAGTCGGTAGTGATTGCGTTTGCTGATCATGCAGTGCCTGAATCGCGTGCTCGACCCGACGCAGGAATAAGTAAGCATCTTCCAGATCCTGCACCGCCTGTTCATCCAGTAACTCGGCATCATCCAGATGATTCAGATTCACCAGACACTGCCGATCCTGCAATTCGAGTTTGGCTCCACCATAAATCAGCTGAAACACCTGCACGATAAATTCGACTTCGCGAATGCCACCGGCTCCGAGCTTGATATCATCTTCAATATTACGGCGCTGTACTTCGCGCTCGATCATGGCTTTCATTTCGCGCATGGCTTCAAAAGCGCTGTAATCGACGTACTTGCGAAATACAAATGGACGGGTCATCTCCAGCAGCTCGTCGCCTTCTGGACTTGGATTGACAATACGCGCTTTAATCCAGGCATAACGTTCCCATTCACGCCCATGCTGGCTCAGATATTTTTCCAAGGCCGCATGGCTAATGGCCAGTGCCGAACCATCGCCCCAGGGACGCAGGCGCATATCCACCCGGAATACAAAACCATCCGCCGTGATCTGATCCAGCAAATGAATCAGTTTTTGTCCCCACAGGATGCAAAACTGCTGCACATCAATACATTTACGCCCATCGCTTTCACCCTGTTCGTCGAAGGCAAAAATCAGGTCAATATCACTGGAAAGATTGAGTTCTTGGGCGCCGAGTTTCCCCATGGCGATGACAATCAGATCCTGAACTTTTCCATTATAACCAATCGGCTGACCATACTTGGCAGCGATCGGAATACGGGCAAAATTTTTCGCTGCACAGATGCAGGCATCGGCAAAATCGGAGAGTTCTTGGGTGAGGGTAATGACATCGGTGAGTTGATTGGCATCCTGCCAGATCCAGCGAAACATCAAACGAGCCCGCAGAATACGCATTGCGCGCATCCACGTTGCTTCATCGCTTATATTCAGGATGCAATGCTGCACCAGCTGATCAATATATTCCCGACTGAGTGAGCCTTGAAACTGGTCAATTGCATAATCCTGTTCCAGTAAACTCTGGTGATTGGCCAATACCTGTTCGGCATATTGGCTGGCTCTTAAGGTTTTCTGCAATTGTGCCGCATTCATCACTCAACTCTTCCCCTGAAACATTCTGCTTAGTTATAGCAGGAGTTTTGTCTCAGTGGGAATGTTTTAGTTTGAAATTTACTTCTTTAAGATTGCTCGATATGTACATCTTCAAGCACCAGTGCCTGATGATCATTGGTGACCATCGGTAAATGTACCGTAAAGGTCGTACCTCGACCCTCTTTGGAATCCACAGCAATTTGACCATGGTTCAGGTCAATAAAGCGCTTGCAGAGCACCAGACCCAAACCTGCCCCTTTCTCTTCAGCTGTGCCTCTGACACTCACACCCAAAGTCGGTTTAAACAGATTCTGCATCTGCTCTTCAGTCATGCCCAAGCCAGTATCCTGAATCGTAATCTTGACCTGCTCGCCTTCCATTTCTGCAGCTAAAATCACTTTACCGCCTTGATTCACCGGGGTGAATTTAAGCGCATTCGACACCAGGTTCTGCAAGACAGAGGTAATCATGTTGATATCCGCATGTACCTTGATGTCTTCAGGAATATTATCAACCAGTTCAATTTTTTTATTTAAGGCCAGACTTTTCAGCACACTGCACACAATATTACTGGATTGTTTCAATTCATAATTAATCGGATGATAAATAAAGCGTCCACCCTCTGCCATCGCCCAAGTCAGCAGGCTTTCCAGCAGGTTATAGGTCGATTGTGCATTATCATATAAATAATCCGCGATGCTCTGGATACTGGATTCGTCCAGAGTGTCACGCTCCTGCGCTAGCACTTCGGAAAAGCCCAGTAAACCATGAAATGGTGCACGCAAGTCATGCGCAATAATCTGGAAAAATTTGGTTTTACTGAAGTTGAGTGCGCATTGCTGTTCATATAATTCTTTCAGTTCAGTATGTTCTTGATTGAGCTGAATTCGAATCACTAAACTTTCAGCAAATTGTTTGATGGTGGCAATATCGTCCTGATCGAACAGTTCGGTCTGATCATCAAAGAAAATGACCTGTCCAAAAGACACACCGCTACTTGATTTTAAATTAAAGGCGACCAATCTCTGATGCGCTACACCGAGATCTTTCACATAATTTGACAGTTCTGTATAAGCAGGATGCATCTGGTCGATGACATCTGCGTGTTGCAGATACGTAGGCAGATTCACGTCCTGCGGGGCGTGCAAAGCCCGGAAACCGCGCGGACAGCTGTACCAGATATAGGGCTCCGTGTGGAAGCGAATAATGCTGGTTTTAACGTTTAAAACTTTACGGGCGATCTTACAAAAGGTGTCTAATAGGTTATTGGAGGTATAGACACCTAAAATGAGAGATATACGGCACGAGCTTAATTGCTCCGTATTCTGACCGACCTCTAGCAGTTTTAGTTCCATGTCTGCCTCTCTGAATGTTTATGGAATAAAGAAAACACAGCCGACCAAATTCATACAATCAATAACAAAGATTCTATATTTACTCAACGATGAAAACCCACCTCTAGGTTAAAGGATTTGTTAACCTGTTTCTATCCAGATACATTCTTAACTGCAAGGTACTGATATTTAATTGATTAAGAATAACTTGAAAATTTACTATTCTAAAAAAACCTACATAAGTATTTGAAATTAATATATCTCACCTAAAATAAGTATCTTTATTTGTATTTACTGTAACACAGTACTGAATAAAAAATACCCACCATCGCTTTTTACTCTATTTAAAGTAAAAGCTAATGATTAAAAACAGATTTTATATCAGGCTTCATCTACCTAATAATGCTCAGAATTAATTTTTAATTTTTTAAAATATCTTAACAATTCTAATGTAAGAAATATTTTAAATATCAGCATTTCAACTAAAAACAGACCCAAAAAACCACTGAGGATTGTAAAGAACTTACATTTATTAACAAATTAATTGTGAAAATTTTGTGTTTTTTATCCTCAGTGCAGTTTTAGAAGCTGGAATAGTAATATTAAGATAGATCACTTATAGACTATGCATATCCAAGTCAAGCCAACCGGATTAAAACAACTATAAAAAAAAGCGGCCTAAAAAGACCGCTTTTTTACATGGCTGCTTAATTATCAGAAATCAAGGCCACTTGCTGTACATAGTTAAACAACTTTAATTTAGAAGCATTCACTTCTTCTTCAGGTGCTTGATTCTTTAAATCACGATGTACCCGAAGATAATGTTGACGTAAGGTATGACGCTCTGTCGCATTATAGGTTTTGGTAAATTCATTGATAGCCGGATCACCATCTTTGACAATTCGATCCACCCAACGCTGTAATTGAGCTGTCTTTTTAAGACCTTGTTTGGGTGTTAAATAAGACAAAATTACCGTTTCATTTTCATTACGTAATAATTTACCAATCCGTGAAAATTGACGACGACGTGCTTCATGTGAACTAATTGCCTGCACATCAAGCAAGGCATCAATCAAACGCTCATCTACGGGTAGGTTTTTAATTTGTTTAGCGCTCAGCTCTGCAAGCTGCGCACCTAAAGCAGCCATACGCTGGACTGCTTTTTTCTGTTCGGTCTTACTTGCGCGTCCCTCTAAAGAATCAAAATCTTCTTCAGTTAAACTGTTCGGTCGACGTGCCACGATTAATCTGCCTCATAAAATTTTGCTGCAAATAGTGCCTGAATTTCAGATAAGGCTTTGTCCTCATCTGCTCCTTCAATCACTAAGCGTAAAGTTGTTCCTTTGCCCGCACCAAGCATGAGCAATGACATGATATTTTTGGCATCTACCAATTTGTCAGCCTTGCCAATCTGGATACTGGAACGAAATTTGGTGGTAACTTCTATCAGTTTACCAGATGCGCGTGCATGTAAACCCAGTTTATTAATTACGTCAACTGTCGTATCAATCATGACCAGTGCTTCATTTCTCGATGGAGGACTTGAATAGACCATTTTGCCTCAAGGGCTTTTTTTAGTCTATCCACAATATAAACAGAACGATGCTGACCACCGGTACAGCCTATCGACACGGTCATATAATGACGGTGTCCTTCGGCAAAGGTCGGCAACCACTTGTCCAGAAAATGATACAGATCATTGAACATGTCCTCGACCTGATCACTCTTTTGTAAAAACGCCTGCACCGGCTGATCTAGCCCTGAAAATTTGCGCAGTTCTAGTTCCCAATGCGGATTCGGCAAATGCCGGACATCAAAGACATAATCGGCATCCAGTGGAATGCCATGCTTATAACCAAAGGATTGCAGAATCAGGATCAGGTTATCGGCCTGTCCAAGCTTGGACAACAAAGTATGTTTCAGATCATGCACGCTTTTATCGGTGGTATCGATATGCACCGTAGAACGCAACTGAATCGGCATCAACAGGATTTTTTCTTCCTGTATACACTGATTTAGGCTTTTAAAGCGTGATGCTAGAGGATGCGGCCGACGCGAAGCACTAAAGCGGGCAATCAGCTCCTGATCCTGCGTGGTCAGATAAATAATATCGACCGAACCATGCTGTTGCAGTTGCTCAAATACATGATCAAATTCTTGTAAATCTGCCCGGGTACTGCGCACATCGACGCCCAGTGCCAGCTGTTCCAGATTATTTTCACTGTCCAGTTTTGCCACGATTTCGGGAAGCAATGCCAAAGGCAGATTATCAATACAGTAATAACCCAGATCTTCAAGCACCTGTAATGCAGATGATTTACCCGAACCAGATTGTCCTGTGACAATTAAAATGCGCTTCATGCATGCTACCCTTTCATCTTAGCCGGCAGTGTATTTAACCTGCAGGTTATCGATCAGACGTGTATTCCCCAGCTTTGCTGCTATAAATAACACAAGATCTTGATTAAACGTATGAATTTTTTGTAATTCTGGCGTGCGGACTTCAACATAATCCACCACAAACCCGGCATCGGTTAAAGTCTGGCGAATCTCCGCCAATACCGTATCCAGCTCCACGCCTGCATGTAATTGCTGTTCAGCTTTTTGCAAGCTTTGATAAATGACCGGTGCGATTGCACGATGCTCTTCGCTTAAATAACCATTGCGCGAACTTAAAGCCAGGCCATCTTCTGCACGGGCAATCGGCACACCAATCACTTCCAGTGGAATATTCAGGTCTTGTACAAACTGACGAATCACCGCCAATTGCTGATAATCTTTCTGGCCAAAGAAGGCGTAATTCGGCTGTACGATATTAAACAATTTAGTGACTACCACCGCCACGCCATCAAAATGGCCAGGACGCTGCAAACCGCATAAATCATTGGTAATGTCAGAAACACTAATATTGGTCAGACGCGGTTTTTTACCATACATTTGCTCAACCGTCGGCGCAAACACGATGTCACAACCAACTTCTGCCAAAAGCTGCTGGTCCTGCTCAAGCGTGCGCGGATAGCTGTCAAAATCTTCATTGGGTCCAAACTGGATTGGATTGACAAAAATACTGACCACCACTACATCACACAACTTACGCGCTTCACGCACCAGATTTAAATGTCCCTGATGCAGATTGCCCATAGTCGGTACAAAACCGATAATCTTGCGATTGGTACGCGCCGGATTTAATGATGCCGCTAAGCCCTGAATGGTGGTTTCTGTTTTCATCTTACAATTCAACCTGAAAAGTTTGTTCTGGTGCCGGGAAAGATCCATCTAAAACTGCAGCATGATACGCTTTAAAAGCATCCAGAATGGCTGTCGCACCCGATTGTTCTTGCATAAAATTACGTACAAATTTTGCAGTGTGGCCAAAGGTCAAACCGAGCATATCCTGAACCACCAGCACCTGGCCGTCTGTGGCTGCGCCCGCGCCAATGCCAATGACCGGAATCTGCGGAAACAGTTCTGTGATTTCCTGGCCAAGCTGTGCCGGTACGCACTCAAGTAGCAATAGTGCAGCTCCCGCCTCTACCACTGCCTTACAGTCCGCAATCAGCTGATCGGCCGCTTCACGAGTACGGGCTTGCAGCTTATAACCGCCAAAGACATGTACCGACTGCGGAGTAAGACCCAAATGCACACACACCGGAATACCGTTACGGGTCAGCACTTGCACGGTATCTGCCAGCCATGCACCACCTTCCATTTTCACCATTTGCGCGCCGGCCTGCATCACGGTTTTCGAGCTTTGTAAGGCATCAGTCAAGGTGGCATAGCTCATAAATGGCAAGTCAGTCATGATAAAGGCATGCTGGTTACCACGGCGTACCGCAGCAGTATGATAAGCCATATCTGCAACCGTGACCGGCAAAGTCGAATCACGCCCCTGAATTGACATTCCCAGAGAATCGCCAATTAAAATGCTGTCCACTTCGGCAATTTCCATGGCTTTGGCCATACTGGCATCATAGCAAGTCAGACATGAAAATTTGCGTCCATCTGCTTTAAAGCGTCTTAAATCACTCAGACTGACCATGAAAATGTTCCTCTATGCTTGAAAGTTCTGTCGAAACTACCATCACTTAAAAATTAAATATTTGCCCAGTTGCTGTCATCGAGTACCGCGAGGGTCGATTGTTTGACGATGTCCAGGTCTTTTAATCTATGTCCATGAACCTGCATTTCAGGATCAATATCCAGAAGTGGAATCAGGACAAAATCACGCTCTAATACTCCAACATGCGGCACAGTTAAGCGTTCATTTTGAATCTGCTCATTGCCGTAGATTAGTAAGTCTAGATCCAGTGTACGTTCGCCCCAATGCCGCAAACGTACCCGACCTGCGTCCTGCTCAAAGGCTTGCAAACGATCCAGCAAGCTTAAAGCAGCCAGATCGGTATTTAACTGCACCACTGCATTCAGATAGTTCGGCTGATCCTGTGGCCCCATCGGTGGACTTTGATACAGATGCGAAGTTTTCACCTGCCCCAAGGTCGCCAGTTTCTGTACAGCTTCTGCCAGAATCTGGCGTGAATCGCCCAGGTTACTGCCCAGGCCAATATATGTCACGATCATTGTGTTGGTCCAAATACCACTTGGCTCAGATCACGTTTTACCCGCTGACGTTTCATAATCGGATGATCTGCGCCAATTTCACCGCTGGCACTGGCTGCCACATGCGACAGAGGTTTCGCCTTGTCTTCAAACTTGGCTTTACGCACCCGACGATTGCGTGGTTCAGGTTCATTCACTAACGGCTCAATCTCGGCAAGATCTTGCTGTTGGGTCAGTTTCTGGTCCAGATGTTCTTCTTGACTCGCCTTGCGACGGCTCTTGGCACGCTGACGGTTATACTGGCTAATGGCCCGTTCTTTCTCGTCACCGCTCATTTGCTGGTAAGCATCCCACCAGCTGCCCATGCCTTGGGCAGTTGCATCGCCTGATTTTTCACGCAGCAGCAAAAAGTCAAAGCCGGCACGGAAACGCGCATGACTGGACAAGGCCTCAATTTGCTGTGGTTTTGGATTCAGCAAACGGGTCTGCATTTCCCAAACTTCACGAATAAAAGTTTCCGCAAAGCGTGGAATAATAGTGCGGGTTGCCTGACGTTTTAATACGTCGAGACCGGCTTGGGCACGGGCTTCGGCCGCTACCACACCTTTATTCAGATAGAATTCACAACGCTCCAGGAATGGCTGCCACAACAATACCGCATAGAAAAATGCCGGATTGATGGTCTTGCCGATCGAAATACGCTGATCGGTATTTTTCGCAGCGCGTTCCATAAATGGCGTAATTTCAGGCTTGATATCTGCAAATAACTGCTGCCAGATGCCGAAATCAATCAGCATTGGCAAGACACGGTTCAGGTGTCCCATGGTGAACAGTTTCTGTGATTCATCATAAAGTCGATGCGGAGAAACATCACGCAGCAACTGGGTCATTTCTGGCGTAAAGACATCCAGAATCGCTTCATCAATATTAAAATTCAGTTTGGCGGCAAAACGTAAGGTTCGCAGCATCCGCACCGGATCTTCTTCAAATCTTAAAGTCGGATCACCGAGTAAGCGTAAGGTTTTGCTGTGGATATCATCCACTGCATTGCAGAAATCCAGCACAATGCTTTTACGCGGCTGGTAGTACATTGCATTGATGGAGAAATCACGGCGGGCAAAATCCTGCTCGATGCTGCCCCAGTTGTTATCACGCAGAATCATCCCCGCGGCCGAGGTCACTGCTTTTTTTGGTGGTGCACGGAAGGTTGCCACTTCAACCAGTTCCCGCCCTGAATAGACATGCGCCAGTTCGAAACGTCGTCCGATAATTCGACAACGCCGTCCGAAAACTTCCTTGACCTGAGCCGGGGTTGCATTGGTGACTGCATCGAAATCTTTAGGATTCAAACCTAACATCAGATCTCGAACACCACCACCCACGATATAAGCTTCATAGCCTGCCTTGTTTAAGGCATCAATCACATCGAGAATATAAGAAGGTAATTGAGCGGTTGATAAACCACATTTTGACGCGCGCAAAGTTTGCAAAAGACGCTGTCTCCTACGTCTGAACGTAAAATTCTAAGATGACGCTAATCATATCGCTTACACGACTAAAGGGCAATTTGATTATGTCAATCCTGCGAGTGAAATCAATCAGCTAGTCATGATCCATGCTATCACCTTACAAGGCCAATTTGGCCTTGTTTTTGGCAAATAATGCCGGTCCAATGCCTTTGACCAGCTGGATTTCTTCAATGCTTTTGAATTTTCCGTTTTTTTGCCGATGTTCAATAATTGCTTCAGCCTTTTTTTGACCAATACCATTTAGCTGCTGTAATTGCTCCACAGTTGCATTATTTAAACTGATTTTATCAGCAGCAGAAGATGCCGATAATGCAGGCTTCGCCAGATAGTGATTGCTTTCTGATGAAGCCGTGGAGGCAGCTTTTTTCTTCAGGCGAGCGTCATGTTGCTGTTGCTGGGTCTTCCATTCCATATAATCGGTCGCAGTTGCATGCGCAGTCCCGATAGAAATAAAGCCCAGCCAGCAACTCAGAAGGAGATTAATCCACGTCGGATCGATTCGATAAGGTGTTTTTTTCATGTGCTGCTCTTTGTTTTAATTCTAATTTAGCCTGTTCCCAGAGCTGATCAAGTTCAGCCAGTGACAGTTTTTCCAGGTCTAATTGCGGTAATTGTGCCTGATCTTCCATTAAGGCAAAGCGGGTCCGGAATTTATAGATTGTCCCCAATAATGCCATCTCGCTGGAAATGCCAAGTTTACGTCCAACATTGACCAGAGAAAATAAGCAGTCACCAAATTCTTCCTGTATTTCATCGGAATTTTGTCCGGCTACCGCTGCTTTTAATTCAGCCAGTTCTTCTTCCAACTTGGCATAAGCACCCGCCATGTCCGGAAAATCAAAACCGATTTTGGCGACATTTTTTTGAATTTCATCGGCCTGCACCAAAGCCGGTGCATGTTTAATATCATCCAGACGTGAACGTGGCTTGCCCTGCTTTTCTTGCTGTTTGATTTCTTTCCATAGCTCAGACACATCTTCCGGACTCATTTTTGCAAATTGTTCAGCCTGAAATACATGCGGATGACGGCGAACCAGTTTATCGGTAATGGCCTGAACCACATCCTGAAAATCGAAAGCCCCCTGCTCGCTATACATTTGCGACTGGAACACTACCTGTAACAGCAAATCACCCAGCTCATCGCGGACATCGTCGACTTTTCCAGAGCGGACTGCCGCTTCGACTTCGTAAGCTTCCTCAATGGCATATTTGGTCAGAGATTCGGGGGTCTGCTGCTGATCCCATGGACATTTTTCACGTAATTCGCGCATGACCTTGAGTAGTTGTTCCATGTTTAAAAACCTCTTTTTTTTACCAAATTGTCGCGTCAATCTGCCAGTTTCTTGTTATGCTCAAAAAAAAAGACAATAAGGAGATCAGGCACATGCACAGTATATTGATTAGCGGTGCAGCACAAGGAATTGGTGCCGCGACAGCCGCCCTATTTTACCAGCACGGCTACAAGGTGGGTATTTATGATGTTCAGGTGGAGCAGGCAGAACAACTGGCCCAGCAACTGGGCGAACATGCCAAAGCCGGTTTTCTGGATGTGGCTGGTTATACGTCCTGGGAAACAGCTTTAGCCGAATTTTCAGCTTGGGCAGGTGAAATCAATATTCTGGTCAATAATGCCGGGATTTTATATTCAGGCCCTTTTGAAGAAACTGATATTATGGCGCATCATCGGACTCTGGATATTAATGTTAAAGGAGTCATGAACGGCTGTCATGCCGCTTTCCCTTATTTAAAAGAATCTTCATTTGCCCGCATCATCAATCTATCTTCAGCTTCGGCGATTTATGGCCAAGCCGATTTAAGCAGTTATTCCACCAGCAAGTTTGCAGTGCGTGGCCTGACTGAAAGTCTGGATATTGAGTGGCAACCCTATGGGATTCGAGTCTTGGATGTTATGCCGCTTTTCGTCAGTACCGCCATGGTCAAAGATATGCAGGTAGAAAGCATCAAAAAGATGGGCGTGCATTTAAAAGCAGAAGATGTTGCACAAGATATTCTTAAACTGGCAGAACTCAAAGATTCCATCTGGCAAGCCACCCATCATCCTGTCGGATTCAAAAGCCAGTTTTTATTTCATTTGTCGCGGATGAGTCCACAATTTGTGAATCGGCTGAGTAACTTGGTCATTGCCAGAAAATAAAAAATATTCGGGTTCATTCTGTTTTAGACAGTGTGATGAATCTGGATCACAGGAAATCTCAACCCCTTGCAGGAATCCTCACTTTGCCAGGCCACGGTGAGCATGCAGCCAGCAAGCGTATAATTTTGATAGGCATAGATGCCAATCTCTGGATGTTCGCAGCGCCCACCATTTTGCTCAGGATGGATATTGGTATTGAGCTCATTCAGGTTGATCCGGATTCCCAAGCCTGATGCCTTTAATACGGCCTCTTTAGTCGTCCAGACTTTAAACCAGTATTCGGGATCATAAGCCAGCGTTTTCCAATGTTTTAATTCTTCGGGATGAAAGGCATGTTGTGCCAAGGCTTCAAAACGAACCTTACGACTCAGTTCTTCAATATCAATTCCTAGGTTCTGAACTTGCTTGCTCGTGGCCAGGGCGTAGAAATTTTGACTATGACTATGATTAAAACTGAAATCCGGATAGTCATTTAAATAAGGCTTGCCATATTCAGTGGTGGTGAAATCCAGAGATTGGATCGGATGATTGAATTGATCTGACAGCAGCTGGTCACGTCGCGCATAAATTGCCATTTTTCGGTTCTTGATTTGCTCTACCCGTGATTGAGGCGGTTCAATCGAAAAGAACTGATCTATTTTTTGTAGATAAATGTGAATATTTCGCGACAATGTAAAGCTCATAGAAACAGATGGACTTTTTCATTTTACGTCGCCAGATAAAAAAAGAAAGCCTGTTCGAAAACAGGCTAGAGTCATATTGCTTAGATTGAATCAGAAATATCAACTGGTTTTGCTGCTGCAGATTCTGGCGCCTTAAAGTTCAAGCCAGCTTTTTTCATCAATTGCGGATATTCAACCAATGCCATGGTTGCATTTTTTGCAATTCCAGTCACATCACCTAATAGGCCTTTGGCATCCATAAAAGACATGCCACTATCGCTGACACTACGCGGATTACTGAGCATTTGCATAGACACCTGCTTACTATTTAGCACGAGTTCGCGTGCAGACAAGCCTGCAATCGCAAAGTTGGTGAGTGAGTTAACTAGAAGCTGTTTCTGACTTACACTTAATGCATTAATACGTTCCAGTGTCGCCGTTTCATCCTTTTTTGATGCATCCAGAACATCATTGGTCAATTTGGTAATCTCTTTCTGGATTGCCTCTTTTTCCTTTACGTCTGAGGTAGTTTTCAAGCTGTTTAATTTGGTTTTCAGCTCTTCACTGTCTTTACGCTCAGCAAACAGGGTTGCCAATGTCGTTCGGCTTTGAATAAACATGGCATTGGTGGCTTGTGCCTGCTTAAGAAAACCTGCCAAATCCAGATTCTGTGAAGACGTACCTGTTGTCGTTGCAACTGCTTTTGATGCCAGACTACTCAGTGTTCCAAGACCGGCATGACTTTGCGATGCCAATACAGCACTTCCCAAGATCAAGATGCTTGCGATTTTTTTCATAGTATTTCCCCTTATAATTCCTTACTGAACTGCATCGGCTTTTTGCACGATCTGATTTAAAATTTTTGGTAATGCCTTGAACATCTGAATGTTGTACATTTCATGACGATGGGTGATATCAATGCCTTTTAAACTGACCTCTTGCTGCAAACCGACAGCCCCAACACGTTCCTGTTTTGCATTAAAACGCCGCGCGCCACCTGCCAACACCAAAGTGGCATCGCAGCTGGATTTGTCTGCATTGCATTTAATAGAATCTTCTTGAACCTGAATCTTGAATGCTGGCTGTAAGCACTCGTCTTTAGGCACATACAGTTTCAAATCTAGCTGTTTTTTAAAGCCGGCATTTTCAGTCATTTTTATAATTGATGTTTCCAAACTGGTCTGACCTTTAAAACCTGAGCCTGTGGCATAAAATGGACGTTTGGACTGACTGGTAAATGCGTGATAAATCAGCGGACCAAATCCATAAAATGGAATCTCTCCGACTTGATCGGTATGCAAGCTTGGACAAAGTACACGGGCAAGTTTCGACTCACCCACAGCAGCATGGCTATCCACCAAGATGCTGTCACCCGAACGTACCGGCAGACGGTCATTTCCACTCACAGGAAAATCAAGCTGCGCTTTGACTTTAGCCCCTTGACGCTCAATGACTGTAGCTTCCCAAGTCGGGATCAACACTTGACGCTGAGCAACTTTTTCACGGTTATACACATGAATTTTCATACCTGTGGTCAAACGCTCGCCTGCATCCTGAATCGTGATGGTCTCGCTACCACCACTCGCTACCTGCAAATCTGAACGGGTAAATTGAATCCCTTTCTGGAATTGCTGACCCAATTTTACCAAAGCATTTTTGAGTGCCACTTCTTTACGCGTATCTAGTGAAAAACCCATTCCTTGTGAAATGGTTTCACTGATTTCATCAGTTGCATGTGCCGAATAAATCACGCGCCCAGAACGGCCAATCATTTCAGCAAAGACTTCGCTATGTACCACTTGTTGCTCAGTCATCTTGCCGACTTGCTGTTGATAACCAATTACAGGAATCACATTAATACGAATAAAAAATTCAGGAAGTTCACGCTGATGCTGGGTTTCCTGATTAGTTAAACCCGTCTGCTCACTGATACTCTGTGCGAGCACGCTATATCGTTTGTTGACTGGTGTAAGGGTAAAGGATGCATTTTCTCCGATCGCATCAGAAAAAATCTGCTCAATCAGGTCTTTTGACTCACCTTGATAAGTCAATACATCCACCACCAAAGCTTTAGGCTTGTTCAGTGCCTGACGAGTATTGGCCGAAATCTTGCTAAACTGGCTTGAATTACCACTCATCAATACAGGCAATGCCACAGCATAATCGCTATCAGCATGGACAACCCGAATCAAATCTCCTGAAGCAGAGCTCAGCTCATCATCTTTGGCAATCCCCTGATTAAAGCCTTTATCCAAAACCAGATAGGACTTCCAGCGGTCAATCACATTGGTCTGCACTTCAGAGACCTTAAATTTCTTCTGTAGATCTTGGGTCAATTGCTGAGTCAAGGTCAGCAAGCTACTTTGAAATTTTTGCTGGACCGCCTGACGGGTTGCAGCAGCTTCTACATCAGTCGCCAGCACCTGTATAGGTTGAGATAAAGTAGCGCTATCGGTATAAATCACTTCTCCAGATAGGACATTGGTCAACTTTAAACTTAAAGTGACTGGCAGAAAAATCTCGGCTGTAGACTCCTTTTGCACCACATATTCGCTGGCCCGCAAAACTTCTAGAGAAGCCACATAGCTTCGATGTTTATTCTGTTGGGAAATTGAAGTAACCACCTGATCTTGCAAGGCCTGTTTTAGCTGCTGCTCGAACGTCTGTACAACTTGAGTACGAATCGTCTCGCTAGATACAGCCTTGCTAAAGTCACAGGAAATGGATGATGCGTTTGCTTCTATATGTTCTGCCGATTGACGACAAGGCAGTTCCAGCCCATAAATTCCCTTCGCCGGAAAAACCTGAATATTGGCCTGTGTACTAGCCGTTCCCATCAGCGCCATGGCAAGCATGGCTTTTTTCATGCTTATTTGCATTGGGTACCACCAATACATAAAGTAATGGTATTCCCTGCTTGCAGGCGTTCTGCATTCGACAGAACAGGATTTACCCGGCGCAATGCTTTGGCAAGTTCAGCACTTAACGGCTTTTCACTCTTATAAGTCATGGTCATCTCGACCAATTTGCCATCCTGGGTACGGATATCGATATTTTACGCACCATCCATTTCATCTAAGGCCACGTACAGGTCATCCCCTAACCGGCTAGATACGCTACCCGATACACTTTTTACAAAGAGGGTTATTTCCTTACCATACATGCTGCGGTTTTTCGAATAGGCAAGGATTTGCGGGCCGACTTCAGATAGCGTCATTTCACCCAGTTTACGGGCAACATTGGTACGGCAAGTATCTGTCGTTGCAGCCGTGGATGATTCAGTACGGGTATCGCCGCCCATCAGTGTGCCATCATCGACCGAATAAATTTTATAGCTGAGTGCACCATCACAAACAAACTGACCCGTTGCACCTGAACGACCACGGTCATAAATATAAGAGCTACCGACCATAAACCAGTCCGCTTTTTCCTGACGCGCAGCCACTGCAAGTTTTGCCAGTTCTGCATCACTCAGCAATTGTTGAATGGTCATGCTCTTGCCTTTGAGATAACGGCTACGAAATACATCCGAATTCATTAAGCGCAGATCATATTTAGATGCTGCACGGGCAATTGAGGTTAACGTTTGATTTTCACGCTCAGGTGTGGTCGATGGGGTTTGATATTCCACATATTTCACAAAATTTTGAATGTCATTCTGACGTTCCGACTGGCTATAACGTGCTGACTCACTGGCGTTATAGCTTGCTGAAGCAGAAGATTTACCTGAGTTATTATGACTTGATGAACGTGCAGCAACACCGGCTCCTGCACCATAGTAATTACCATAGGCATACCCTGAAGCCGAAGCTGATTTGCCTTTTGATGAATATGATGAGCTTTCACTGGCTTTTGCACTTTCTTTCGCATCATAGCTGGCCTTTTCATCATAGGCATAGCTCTTATCTGAAAAGTACGACGTAAATTCTTTCACCGGTTTTGAGTTATCTCGTGGTACACCAAAATACTCATCCATTACGATCATGATCGGGCTGGTTCGGCTATTCTTTTTGGATAAACCCAAGTCATTCAAGATCTGGCGAAACTCCTGGTCATCCATTTCAATTGAAATAGAAGTAACCAGTTCATTGTTATTGTTGGTTTGACTACCTCGATTAAATACGTAGCCATTGTCAACTTGTTTCACAATATCTGCCAGATGAGGCTCGGCATCCTGCATGGCTTGAGGGCCATTTATTTTTTTGATTAAAGCAATGACTGCATCAGTTTTTGCATTATTCAATGCCTGATTCCGTGTTCCTACTGGATCTTTTTTCATAATGGGGCTACTGCCCTCACCATTCACTTTGATCATTTCAGCGCACGCAAGGCTGGGCAAGCCCATCATACAGATTAAGGCCAATGCAGTTTTTTTCATGTTCCCCTCACATCACCCCAAATTTAGGCAGTAATTTCTTATGATCTTTCTCAGTCAATTTTCATTTTTGCGACTGAATTAACAATTTCACACAAATATAATACATATCACATAAATATTAAATTGATACTTATACTAAATAACTATAATTAAAAGAATATTTTATTTTTATTAAATTCAAAATTAAGCCTGATTAAAAAAATATTTTTATAGGTAATAAAAAAAGCCCGCTTTACGCAGGCTTTTTATCCGGAAAATTTAAACTATAAAATTAACGCTTAAATTTCTTCTCGGCTTTCTTGAACTTCTGTACATAACGACGTTTACGTGCAGCTGCACGCTCATCCACTTGAGACTTACGGCCTTCAAACGGGTTTTCCGAAGTTTTAAACTCGATTTTAATCGGTGTACCTTCAAGCTTGTACACTTTACGGAACACGTTTTCCAGGTAACGGCGATAATCTGCAGGAGTTTTATCCACCTTGTTTCCGTGAATCACGATCGTTGGTGGATTCTGCCCACCCATATGCGCATAACGCATTTTAATACGACGACCCTGAACCATCGGCGGTTGGTGGGCATCTGTCGCATCATTTAAAATCTGGGTGATTTTTGCTGGTGACACTTTCAAACGAGATGAATCATAAGCACGGTGAATCGATGGATAAAGATCACCCACACCCGTTCCATGCAATGCAGAAATCAAATGCACTTTGGCCCATGGAATGAAATCGAAGCGACGCTCTACATCGAGCTTACATTGCTTACGATCATATTCAGTCATGTTATCCCATTTATTGACTGCAATGACCATGGCACGACCCGCTTCAAGTGCATAGCCAATCAAATGCAAGTCCTGCTCAACAATACCATCACGCGCATCAACCACAACAACAATTACGTTAGCATCTTTCATTGCCTGTAAAGTTTTAACAATCGAGAATTTCTCAATCATTTCATCAACTTTACCTTTACGGCGCACCCCGGCAGTATCAATCAGGGTATATTGACGGCCATCACGCTCGAATGGAATATAAATCGAGTCACGTGTTGTACCCGGCTGGTCAAATGCCACCACACGCTCTTCACCGAGCAAGCGGTTCACCAGCGTTGATTTACCTACATTTGGACGACCAATAATCGCTAAACGCAGACCCGTGTTTTTGTCATGCTCTTCCGGATTTTCATCTTCCGGTACATCGGCAAGTACATCTTCCAGCATTTGCTGGACACCACGACCATGGCTGGCTGCGACTTGTAACGGCTCGCCCATACCCAGTTTGTAGAATTCAACCAAGGCAGCTTCAGCATGTACACCATCGACTTTGTTGGCAACCAGAAAGACTTTTTTGCCTAAAGTACGCAATTCACGGGCAATCTGCTCATCAGATGCCAGCAATCCGGCACGCGCATCAACCACAAAAATGATGATGTCGGCTTCATGAATGGCAGTCTTGGATTGCTCTGCCATATATGAATCAATACCACCTTCATTTTCGCCAATACCGCCGGTATCGACAACAATAAAGGATTTATTTTGATAGGTAGCATCGCCATATTTACGGTCGCGTGTCAGACCTGCAAAGTCTGCCACCAATGCGTCACGGCTCTTGGTAATCTGGTTGAACAGCGTCGATTTTCCGACGTTCGGACGACCAATGAGCGCAATTACGGGTTTCATAGAGTAACCTTTATTTAATATCAGGCGTCAAAGTGGCCTGAACATCAGAAAGCATAGGAAGATATAAGGGGTAAATACCCTAAATAAAAACACGGGGCATTGATTTTTCAATCACCCCGCGTTCACAAAAATACGGTTGTGGCTAGTTTAGCATAAGGCTCGTTAAAATTAACGGTTCTGCCAAATGCTTAATGCGCCCTTGCGTGTAGAAACATAAAGCTGGTTGTCGATGACGCGTAAGCTACGCACTTCTCCAGAGGTTTTCGAACGACCAGTAATTTGTCCAGTACGCGGATCAATCAGGTGCAAGACACCATCCAGATCGCCCACTACAAGATCAGTACCCAGCATCACCGGATTACTTAACTTACGATTCAATAGCTGGTCATTTTCCCAAAGCGGTTGACCCGAGGTAATCTCAAAGGCTTTGATTTTGCCATCGGTTTGCGCCACAAATACGCCATTACCCACAACTTCTGGACGCTGGATACTGCTGGCATCTTCACTCCAGACCACCTGTTGTGAAGCTAAATCCAGCACAGTCACCTGACCTTGATAACTGGTGGTCACCACAAACTGGCCTGCAACGACCGGTTCCCCGTCAATATCAACCAGACGCTGGATATCAGAACGTCCATCCGACACTGCGACACGACGCTGTAATTTTGGCACACCACTTAAGGCATCCAGTGCATAGATATAAGCATTGGAAGAAGCAATCAGTACATTACGGGCATCTAATGCAACCGGTGCAGCCATGCCGCGCAGGCTGAATTGTACATTAGGTAAGTTATAAGTCCAAACTTGCGCACCCGTCGCAATTTCATGCGCATATACGGTGCCGTCATTGCTCACGCTAATGACACGACCAGCATGAATTAATGAAGGTGCCAGTAAAGCACCCGTCAATTGCGCAGTCCATTTTTGCTCGCCGGTTTGCTGATCCAGCGCAAACAGTTGGCCTTTCTGGTTGCCAACGACAACAAGACCTTCAGCAGCCTCAACACCAGAACTTAAATTGTCTTTGCTGACTTTTTTCTGCCACAGACGCTGTTTGCCTTTAAATGCAGATACTTCGCCCTTCGGATCAATCGCAAAAACTACACCATTATCTGCATCCAGACGTAAACGCAACGGATCAGCAGCATCTGTCGAAGCCACACTGGTGGAAAATACAGGGACCAGTGTTTTAGCTTGAGTCAGTTTTGGAAGTGGATTCGGTTTTACTTCTGGAACTTTATTGGTTTTACCCGCACAGCCAGCCAATGCAAGCGTTAAAACAGTTAAGGCACAGGTAATTTTGTATTTTCTATTCATTCAGCTTCTTCCGCTTGTGTTTCTATAATTGGGCGTTCGATTTCCGGATCATCGACCAATACGCCTACGCTTTCGAGCTTAATTTGTAAAATCTGACGTTCTTCTTTACGTTCAATCAAAGCATCCCATGCACTTTGATATACTTTTTTAGCATTTTCAATATCATTTTTGGCAACATAGATATCGCCACGTGCTTCATCGGCAGTTGCTTTAAATGCAGGCTCAGTGACTGCTTCTAAAGTTTTCAATGCAGCATCATATTTTTTCTGTGCCAGTTGTGCATAGGCCAGACGAAGTTTGACGACCTGAACTAGCCCTTTATCATCTACTTTCGAGTTTTCAACTTTCTGTAGCGCTTTCTCGGCCGCAGCATAATCTTCTTTGTCATAAGCCAGTTTAGCCATCATCAGCTGGGTCTGAATCGCCTGTGCTGAATCCGGTGCTTCCTTGACAATCTTGTCCGCAGCTTCAGACAACTTGGCAAAACCATCACCTTTCGATGCCTGCGCATCATCCATCAACTGCTGAACCTTGGCAGTGTGCATTTGCGACTCTGCCAGGTTTTTCTTCTGCCAATATTCCCATCCAAAAAAGGCAATCAGCGCAATTAAAATCCCGGTAATCATCGAAGAACCATATTTCTTCGTAAAGGATTTTAAGCTTTCAAACTGTTCATCACCACTCATTGCGCTCATGAGATTACCCTTTTCCTAATGTTTTATCGATTATTTTGAAGAAATTTTAGTACTAAAAAATGCAACGAAGTCTGTAAATGGTACATTCGATTGCTCTGCGGTTGCCAGCTCTTTCACAGTAAACGCCTGAGCTTCCAGTTCACGCTCGCCCAAAATCGCCGCATACAAAGCACCGGCTTGATCAGCCTTTTTCATTTGCGATTTCATTGAACCTTGTGAGCCTACTTTCAGACGAACCTGACTGCCTGCTGCTTCAAGCTGATCACGAATCTGCTCCGCAATGACCAAAGCTTTACCTTGAGAAGCCAGTTCAGCCACTAGGAATACTTCACAATCACGTGCCCGGGTATTGTCTTCAACCTGTTCAAGCAGAAGCAATAAACGCTCGATCCCCATAGCAAAACCGACCGCAGGGACAGACTGATCTGCCTTTCCTTTAAGTTGACCCACTAGACCGTCATAACGGCCACCGGCACACACTGTACCTTGTGAACCCAAGTGAGTTGTGGTCCATTCAAAAACAGTTTTGTTGTAGTAATCCAGACCACGTACCAGTTTTTGATTGATCACGAAGCTTACGCCTGCATCAGTCAAATACTGCTGTAACTGGGCAAAATGCGCCAGCGTTTCTTCACCCATAAAATCATGAAGTTTCGGTGCATTTTCCAAGATGCTTTGTGTATTGGCATCTTTAGAATCCAGAATACGCAATGGATTCGTGGTCAGACGGCGCTGAGAATCTTCATCCAGATCCGCTTTATGCGACTCCAGGAATTCAACCAGTGCCGCACGATATGCTGCACGCTCATCCGACTCACCGAGTGTATTTAACTCAAGCTGAACCTTGTCTGCCACACCCATACGTTTCCACAGACGCGCCGTCATCAGAATCAGTTCTGCGTCCATATCCGGTGTTGCCACACCAAAGGTTTCCACACCAAACTGGTGGAACTGACGGTAACGGCCTTTTTGCGGTTTTTCATAACGGAACATGGGTCCGATATACCAAACACGAGGCGTCGCACCACGCAGCAGGTTATGCTCCAGCATGGCACGTACACAACCTGCCGTTCCTTCAGGACGTAGTGTCAAAGACTCAGGTGGATTACCCTTGTCGAGGAAGGTATACATCTCTTTTTCAACGATATCGGTTGCATCACCGATCGAACGTTTAAACAAATTAGTCTGTTCAACGATAGGCAAACGGATTTGTTGATAGCCATAGGCATCCATCAAACCGGATAGATGCTGTTCAAGACGTCTCCAAGCTGGGGTTTGCGTTGGGAGAATGTCATTAAAACCTTTGATTGCGACGATTGAACTCATGATCTACTCAGGAAAACTTGTACGAATAATTTCTTTAGCTTTAGCTTCTTCAAGCTCGGTAACACGTTGACGAACCATGGTTTCGATTTCATCAACCAATTGATTCGTGTCAATTAAATGGCTCTTTTCACCATTACGGTACACCAGTGAACGTGGTGCTGCACCTACGACACCAATATCCGCTTCTTTGGCTTCGCCCGGCCCATTGACCTTACAGCCAATGACAGAGACATCCATTGGGGTACGAATATCTTCTAAACGTTCTTCAAGTTGCTGCATCACTGAAATCACATTAAATTCCTGACGTGAACAGCTTGGGCAGGCAATGAAGTTAATCCCGTTGGAGCGCAGACCCAGCGATTTCAGAATATCAAAACCGATTTTAATTTCTTCTTCAGGCTCAGCAGCTAAGGAAATACGCATGGTATCCCCAATGCCTTCCATCAGCAGGCCGCCCAGAGCGATGGCAGATTTAACCGAACCGGTACGGTAAATACCCGCTTCTGTGACACCCAGATGGAGCGGATTATCAATTTGCTGTGACAGCAAACGATACGCATCCATGGTCAGGAACACATTCGATGCTTTGACTGAAATTTTGAATTCCTGGAAATCCAGACGGTCTAAAATATCGATATGGCGCATCGCAGATTCAAGCAAAGCCTGACCCGTCGGCTCGCCATATTTCTTTTGAATATCTTTTTCCAGTGAGCCGGCATTAACACCGATCCGCATGGAAATATCGTTATGACGTGCTGCGGCCACCACTTCACGGATTTTCGCTTCAGAACCGATATTGCCCGGGTTAATCCGCAGGCAGTCTGCACCCAAATCGGCAACTGCCAAAGCAATTTTATAATCGAAGTGAATATCCGCCACCAAAGGTACATTGACCTGTTTGCGAATTTCACCAAATGCCGCCGCCGCTTCCATGGTAGGCACAGAAACCCGCATGATGTCCGCGCCTGCATCCACACAGCGCTGAATCTGTGCAACCGTAGCTGCTACATCACAGGTTTCAGTATTAGTCATCGACTGGATACTGATTGGTGCATCACCACCCACATAAACTGAACCCACACGAATTTTACGTGTTGGACGACGTTTAATTGGATTTACGATCATCGTTCTGCTCTACTCTTGATCTGTTAAGGTGATAAACGGAATTCTGCTTTTCCGTTCACAGTGTAGGGTGACAATGAAATATTTTCATTATTTAAACTGAGTGATACAGCCGATGCATCATCCAGACGAATCTGGAATGGCGCTTCACCATTCAGCTGCAAGCTCGATGCCTGACGGCCAGTTGCCAGAACATTACCCGCCGAGTCGACAATATGCACCGAAGTCGGACGGTTAAAATCAAGTTTCAGCTGATCACCGGAAAGTGCGGCACCTGTATCCAGATTCAGAATCTCGACATTAGAAGCGCCTACTCCAGAGACTTCACTGCTATTTTGTGAATTACTACTCGACCAGTTCTGAATCATGGCAAACAGTGCACCCAAAATCAGCAACAGTACCAGCGTAATAAAAATTCGTTTTAACCACTTACGATTGCGGTCACGCTTGGAACCTGGCAATTTCCCCATAATTTTGATAGGAGAATTGTTCAGGGCATGGTTCGGCAGCAGCCCGGTATCATTGGTATAAATTTCATCAAAACGCTGAATAATACTAGACGCATCTACACCCAGAAATTTGGCATAAGTCCGGTAATAACCTTTGATAAAGGTCGCTTCAGGCAAAGATTTGTATTCATCCTGCTCAAGAGCAGTCAGGGTTTTGACCGGGATGTTCAGCTCTTTCGCTACATCTTCCAGATTGCGTTGCTGATTGATGCGAATCTGGCGCAAGTACTCGCCCGGACGTTGAATATTTCCTAACGCATTTGGAGCTACGCTCGAATGATTCGATGGTGAATTAGGATTTACTTCCATACGGCCTCAGTACTGTACTGTAATTGCAAATAACGTTGGTATTCCTGGCTTTCAGGAAAAAGTGCACGTAACTGGTTGACCAATACCTGCATACCCAACTGATCACCCCCGGCACGCGCAGTGCGAATGCCGACCCAGAGCGCACGAGCACCCTGATTCTTCTGTCCCACACCACGCACAAACTGTTGATACATTTGTGTCGCCGCCGGGAACTGCTGGTTCAAATAAAATATTTCTGCCAACTCTAACATTGAAATATAAGAATCGCGATTGGCTTGCAGCGCCTGTTTGAATGATTTTTCAGCGTTTGCTGTATCACCCAGTTTCAGGTAAATCCGCCCCATATTTTCCAGTGCGCGGAATCGCTGATCATAACCCAACGTGGCACCAGCAATTTGAAACTGCTCGATCGCATCATTATAGCGTTCAAGCTGATATAAATAAGTGCCGTAATTATTTCGCGCCTGCGCATTTTTCGGATCTGCCGAAATCGCACGCTTGAAATAATGATCTGCCTTTTCGAGATTAAGCTTACTACCTTCCTGTTGCAGTAGCACGCCCATCATCATATTTGCTTGAGAATCACGCGGACTGCTTTCAAGTGCCTGATCCAGCGCACGTTTAGCTGCATCCAGGTCACCTGTTCTCAGATATTCTACCGCCAATTGGGTACGGACTTTGGTGGCCTTTTCAGGGTCTTTCTGACCCAGATCTGGCGTCTGACACGCGACTAAAACCAAAGACACACATACTGTTGAAATCAAAGCAAACTTTGATGTTAGATTTCTCAACTGGCGACCTCTTATTATCCTTGTGAGCGCATGATCTCATTCGATTGCGCAATTTTCTTTTTCCACTGTTCCGCACGACGGGTACGGTCAGCAACTTGTCCGACTAACTGTCCGCACGCGGCATCAATGTCATCACCGCGTGTCTGACGAATCGTACACACAAAACCGGCATCAGACAAAGTTTTTTGGAAAGAAATAATCCGGTTGCGGCTTGAGCGGCCATATGGCGCATGCGGGAACGGATTAAAAGGAATCAAATTAATCTTGCTTGGCAAATTCTTCAACAGCTTAATCATTTGCTGAGCATGTTCAGGATGGTCATTCACGCCATCTAACATCACATATTCAATCGTCACATGTTTACGTGAACTTTCATTCCCATCTTTGGCAATATAACGCTGACATGCAGCAATCAGCTGCTCAAGCGGATATTTTTTATTGATCGGCACCAGCTCGTTACGCAGCTCGTCATTGGGCGCATGCAATGAAATAGCCAGCGCCACGTCAATATCTTTGACCATCTGATCGATTTTCGGCACCACACCAGAAGTCGATAAAGTCACACGACGTTTTGACATGCCGTATGCAAAGTCATCCAGCATAATGCGCATTGAATTCAATACTGCATCGTAGTTAAGCAATGGCTCGCCCATGCCCATCATCACCACGTTTGTGACTGAGCGTTCACGTTCAAGTACAGGCACATCTTCCATATAGGAATAATTCGCCATCCAGAGCTGACCGATAATTTCCGCCTGGGTCAAATCGCGCTGAAAACCCTGTTTACCGGTCGAACAGAATGAACAGTCCAGTGCACAGCCCACTTGTGAAGAAATACACAAAGTGCGACGTAAACCACTGCGATGTTCAGCAGGAATCAGTACCGTTTCAACAAGAGAACCTTCGCCATCGCCAACACGGAATACCCATTTACGGGTTCCATCTTTGGAATAGTTTTTATGCACCACTTCCGGTGCTTTAATTTCACAAATCTTTTCCAGTTTTTCACGCAGTTTTCCTGAAATATTGGTCATTTCAGCAAAATCGGTCACGAAGAACTGGTGAATCCATTTCATCACCTGCCCGGCACGAAACTTCTTCTCACCCATGTCCTCAAAGAATTTTTCCATTTGCGGACGTGACATGCCAAGTAAATTCACTTTCTCGACAGTATTTGCCTGTGCTGGAGCGGATGGAGTGTGTTGCTGTGGCTCAGAAACTGCTGATACAGCGACTGCTTCAGTACTCATGTGTATTACCTAAACCATGTCTAAAGATGAAAGGAGAAGCTCAATATGTGAGCAAAGAATTATTCAGAGAATAAAAAAACCAGATAAGTATAATAACACTTATCTGGCTTGAATACTGCGAATTAACGAGTACGTGGAGCAATCTCAGTTTGAGCGAAGAAGTAGTTAACTTCACGATCAGCAGATGCTACAGAGTCAGAACCGTGAGCAGCGTTTTCATCGATGCTTACAGCGAAATCTGCACGGATAGTACCAGGAGCAGCTTCTTTAGGATTCGTCGCACCAAGGATGTCACGGTGAGCAAGAACAGCGTTTTCGCCTTCAAGAACTGAAACAACCACTGGACCAGAAGTCATGAATGCAACCAGGTCAGCAAAGAAACCACGTTCTTTGTGCTCAGCATAGAAGCCTTCAGCTTCAGCTTGAGTCAAATGTTTCATTTTAGTTGCAACAATTTGAAGACCAGCTTTCTCGAAACGAGCAAAGATGTCGCCGATGTGGTTTTTAGCAACTGCGTCTGGTTTAACGATAGATAAAGTACGTTCGATAGCCATGATAGGCTCCTTAAGTCAATTGTTGACATGAAAATTTGGCGCATTATACCGAGATAATGCGCATTTTTCTGCTTTTCATCTGTAAAAAAATGCTTTTTTAAGATGAGGGCTTAGCGTGCCTCGTCAATCCATGCCATTTGAATGGCTTCAAGCAAACCTTCAGTCGACTTGGTTGGATCATCTTCAAACTCAGGCAAAGCACACACCCAGGCATGTAAATCAGTAAAACGAATCCACTGCGGGTCCACATCTGGATGCGCTTCATAGAGTTCAATCGCGATATCGAGCGTGTCAGTCCAACGTAAACCCATCTCTATTTCTCACCATAATTGCTTTGATGCTGTACTTTAACAAATCTGTGAAAATCTGCGAGCCTTTGCTCCGGCTTTCACTTATTTTTACAGCACAATATTCAGATAAGGCGCGGTCAGGACAATGGCAATTGCCATCATGCCACCCAGAATTGCGCCAACTGCCACATCACTTGGATAATGCAATCCCAGCACCATTCGGGACACTGCGACCAGAACCGTAAAAGGCAACATCAGCATCAGTAATAAAGGTGCGACATAACCTAAAACGGTGGTTGCCATCACGGCATGCAAGGTATGCCCGGAAGGAAAACTGAAATGATCCAGTGGATGCTCACCCAAACGGATCACTTGATGTACCTGATAAGGACGTGGCCGTACGGTTTTGATTTTAAGTACCTTGTAAATCATGGTACCAATGGTGCTTCCTAGAATCAGATAAACAATCTGCACGGTATAGATCAAGCCTTGCATGATCCAAACCAGTATCAGCATAAAATACCAAAATGCACCATTTCCTAAGCGGCTAATCATTTTAAAAAAAGTGGCAATACGGACTGAATGAGAAAAATGATTCAGATAAACACAGCCTTTCAAATCGATTTCTAAAAATTTAATCTTTACATTCTGGAGTTTCACACTGGTGCTCCTTTCTTGTTTTATATCCTGTATTCCTGTTGCTGTACCAGTGAATACAGTGCCTGTTCAAATTGCCGGACTGGATATTGCCAGCCTACTTTTTCGGCTTTTTTACGTGCTTGCGCGCCCATCTGCTGTAATCTTTGCAGATCAGGCAGTCCGAGCATCTGCTGAATCAAACCCCGCTGATGTCCAAGTCTGCTCAACCATCCCGTTTCACCATGCTGCACATGCAAGTTTGCACAAGCATAATCATAAGCAATCACTGGCAAGCCACTGGCCATCGCTTCCAATACCACATTTCCAAAGGTTTCAACCTGACTGGCAAAACAGAATACATCTGCACTGGCATACGCCGCTGACAGTTTTTTCCCTGTCAAGCTACCGGTAAAAACAATGCTACCATCCTGATTCAGTTGTTGCAGTCGAGTGCGATCCGGCCCATCTCCGACCACCACCAAACGCACATCTTGCTGACGAACTTGGCGCAGCACAAAATAGGTCTTGATCAGCACGTCAATTTCCTTTTCAGGAGAAAGCCGTCCGACATACAACATTACCCGGGTCTCGTTTGAAACTCCCCAAGCATAGCGCAAATCTGGTGATCGCCACTTTGGTGAAAATGTATCTGGATCGACGCCTCTGCCCACAACTGCCAAGGGACAAGTTACACCAAACTTATTCAAGGCTTGAGCCGTGCTTCGACTCGGGACACAGGTCAAATCAGTATTATTATGAAACCACTTTAAATAGCCTTGAATTGGCTTTAGTAAAAAAGCCAAATCAAAAAACCGACTAAATTCCTGAAATGACGAGTGGAAACCGCTAGAGACTGGAATTTCATGGAATTTTGCAAGCTGCTGAGCTACCAAACCCAAAGGGCCTTCGGTCACAATATGAATAATATCGGGTGTAAAAGTTTCAACAGCTTGATGGATTTTTAGAAATTGCGGTCTACCAAACTGCAAATTACTATATTTAGGAATGCAATGCGCTTTAACCAGACATTCACTATGTGGTTTAAAATCGTTACAGGCTTGTCGTTGTTGTGGACGTATTAATAAAATCTTATGTCCCTGTTTTTGTAATCCTTTACAAAGTTGCAATAAAGCATGGGCAACACCATTGATTTCAGGAGGCCAAGTTTCGGTAACGATGGCAATTTTTAAACGGGACCGTGTCAGATCTTCTAGGACTATTTTGTCATGAATGGCCTGTTTACGTTGTTCTTTTAAATCAAACTGGATTTTGTGAATAACAGGTCTTTGCTCTAATAATTCTGAGATGGAAATTTGTTGCATCTCGCACCTATTCGCTTATATTTTTCACCCAGTATAGAAAGATCTCATTACTATTTGATGAATAAAAATAACTAAAAAAAGCCAAAAATAAATCTTCTAAATTATTATTTATATTAAAAAATAAGTGAATATCAATTATTTCTTAAACTAAAAAGATATTCACTTTATACAGATCTTCATTTAACTCCCTCAAAGTTTCTGCATATTTACCCTACTGAGCTGATCCCAAGTTGGTTTAAAGTTTTTCAGGTAATTTCTTCATCTCTATGATTTAAAAGTTAATATCGACAGAAATCCGATCACGATAAGTTCCAGCTGGAACCCCATTAAAAGGATTCTCTTCGAGTTGAACCGAAACGACATATTTCTGTCTCTGTGAAGCTCCCTGATTCACTCTGACTCCCCATAACCCACTATTTGCACCACTCAAATTCAATTTGGTACGCAATTTATTAGGACCGTTAGACACATAACTTATCCCGTTAGAACTCACCAGGTTCTGGCTATTAAATAAAATTGAATAGCCAGTATCACATGAAATATTAAATGAAGTGGCAGCCTGACTACGCTGATAGCTGGCTAGACGTAATTCTGGAGTGGTAAAACCATCAATCGAGCAATATTGGGCTATAGCTATTTCACTCATACTGAGTGCGGTAATAAATAAAAAGAGCTTTTTCATTTTTCTACTCCTACTTACATATAGTTTCCAGAATTTGCTTGTCTGAATTATGGAATTGGTTTTCATTCAGAATGAATTGAGCCTGGCACTGCTGTCCTCTATTAGTCTTCACTTTGAGGTTGTAAGTACCTGCTTTAAATAGATATAGATAAACAATACCCTGACTATCAACAAAAGAAGGTTCTGTACTGAGACCATCCACAAGAACCTCAGAGCCTATGACTAAATTATTTTGTTGCGCATCTTTAATTCTTAGCGCAATACGTTTGGTTTTATAGATAGGAAAATCCAGCTTATATCCACGTTGATCCAGACCAATCATTTTTTTAGAAGAGTGTTCAAAAGTTTCTTCCATCGCTAACTGGTTATGGTCAAAAGAAATATCATAATGAATATAAGGAATAATGTTATGTATAAACATATAGCCTTGATTATTGGTACTTCCAGCTAGACTCGCTGAGCGATAGATATCAAGATTTAGATGTTGATCCACTTCAACCAGAACAAAAGCATTATCAGCATATTTGGTGAATGCCATTTTACCACCCAGCCAGACTAAGGCACCCTCAAACATAGCCTGTGAATTACGACGATTCTCATATTCATCATGAGAAAGTTGTAAATTACCTACACTGGTCTTCCATAAACCATAAGCATTGTAATTCACTTCTTCTTCAGTGCGATTAACCCCCAAAACATAATCAAAACCATTCTGAGTCATCGTTCTGTGACTAAAACTTAAACTCGTTTCATTATCTTCAGTATCGTGATTTAAATAAATTTGACCCTTTTCTTCCCAATCATAAGATAAAGCGATATTAAAACCATGATCCCCATCATTCCCAAAATCTTTATAAAAGCCAAAATTTGTATATAATTTTTTTGTTAAGCTTTTTGAAGCTCGAATATCAAAAATTTTCTGAGTATCATTACTAAAACCATTTTGATCATAATAAGATTGATAAATATAACTAAGATTTAATCCATCAATGAATCCCAAATTGGAAAAATTAAAATATAGAATATTTGAGGCTTCAATATTAGAGTCATATATATCACCACTTAAATATTGATATTCCTGAGTAAAATATCGACTATTTATACCAAAGGACCAGTTTCTAAAATCCCGACTCAGGGCTATCGAAGCCGCATATCCTTGTTCATCATCCGCTTCTGTCTGGCTAACTGAAAATGCACTATCCATAAGCAAATATTTACTTATTCCTTGGGTCCATAAAAAATCAAAATTGCTGACTTCTTTACTATATAAAAAATCTCCTCCCAAAGTCGTTGAAGACGTTATACCCCGCCGGTAAAAAAATTTTGTAAAAAACTCCCGATAATCATCACCGACATAATCATAGTTATATCTTAATTTACCCAATGAAATATTATATTCATTCAATTTTGGTTTTAATAATCGACTATTAATATAAACAGGAAAACTCTGAACGCTCCTATTTCCTAAAATATCTTCTACAACAATTTGTGCATCACCCGCCTGATTTAGCATTGCTCCAGCAGGAAGATTATAATTACCAGGGGTCACAGAATCCCGATATAAACGCACCCCATTAATATATAGATCAATTGTTGAGGGTACGCTTGCACTTCCATTTAAAGTAGGCGCATTCCAGTAAACAAAGTCTGGACGATTGGTATAGTTGGTACCAAAGCTTAGCCCCCCAAACCGAAAAGAATTATTTAAGCTGCTATAAGGACTTGTCGTATCTCCCAAGGTAAGTCTTGAAAAGATTTTTGGAAATTCAACATCGAGCGTCGTATTGACACGTAAAAATCCTTCTTCAATATCTTCAGATTCATTACGATATAAAAAAGCATTTTTTAATAACCAATAATCTTTAAATATCCCAATTTCTGAAAATGTATTAAACTCTTGTTCTGCATCATCTTTATTATAAAATAAACTATAATTAACAAACCCTCCAAAATTCGCTTTCTCGGGATTTTCTACCTCTAATTCATAATGAGTATCTTCAAAATAATTGACTGGAAAGTTAATTTTAATGGCTTGTAAACTATAGTCATCTTCAACTGTTACACCTGGTTGATTCAATAAACAGAACTCCTTCTTGACCAAGTGACGGGGGATCCTTTCAATGTGAATTCCTATTCTGGATAAAGCCTCACACTCAATATACCTCTGCCCTCCATCAGAAAAATGAATTGCTTCAGTTTTATAATCTAAGCCATTTACCCATATATTTACGATGAACATTTCTAGATTGTCTTTCTGCACCGTCTGTTGAACATTTTCAGCATTTACATTTGTTAGCCCCATCCCACACGCGATCATTAGAAGAATTTTAGTGACCTTCATAGCATCATCCTTTTACTATTTATTCTTTTTGTAAGCATCTTCTAGGCTTTTACAGGAAATTCCAAATATCCCTCATGGTCTTCCACTTTTATTTTTAACTTCAAATCTCCATTTTCTTTTAATTCGCCAAGTTCAAATTTAATTTTATTTCCACTCAAAATATATTGAACAAAATCTTTTTTCATGAGTTGATTATTTTTATCATCCAATACTATAACTTCAGTAATTTTTGCATGAGATTTAGATAGATTATTTACATTTAGATAAGCCAGTTCATTAATTTTTTGCAAATCTATATTTAATTGTGGTGTAACCTGTTTTCCAGCAAAAAAAGGCAGTGAGAAGTTAAACAAAAAATTAATCGAAGAATTATCATCAACTGGTGTTACTTCTTTAAAAATGATCCTCCATGATTGCTGTTGCTCTAAATTTAATGGGGGTTGGCTAAACCCGATACGGACAACTTGTTTACTTTCAGGTTTTAGCTCAAATGTTTTTGGATTAAACAGTAAAGTATTATCCTCCAATAGAACATCTTCACCTTTTTCATTTTGCTGCCATTTAAATGCACTAATTTCATATATTTTTGAAGTACTTAATCCTGTACTTTCAATATTAACAGTTGTACTTTTCTGTCTTTTAAAATCTTGAATATAGACTTGGATAGGACTGAACTTTATTCCCGCTGATAAAGAAAAACTAAACAAAAACAATATAGAAAATCCTATAATTTTTTTAATCATATTTCACTCCCAAACCTAAATATAATTATTATTAATCATAAAAATATTAAAATAGGAGATGTAGTACATCTCCTACTTATTCAAAATGTTATATAAAAAATTTCTTATTATTAGAATCGCACTTCTACGTTATATACACCACGATAAGTACCAGCATCAGCTGCTTCAACCGCACTACCAGCTACTGTAGCTGCGACATCCCAACGATGAGCTTGTCCTTTGGTACTTGACTGAGTGCCATAATAAGCTTTTCCACCACGTGTAGTAGTCACAACTACAGGTACAGAGTTCTCACCATTGCGCAAAGTATTTAGTGGATTAATATTTAATCGATAAGGGGCATTTGTGCTGACATTAAAGAAGCCCGCATCGCTCCAATTACCTCCCGTGGTTTGTGCAAGTGTTAATCGAGGTGTCTCAACATCTAAATCACAATGTCTTGGAACTTCCAAAACAATGTCAATTTTTCCGTCACATTTGTCTCCACATCCATGTTTGCCTGGTTTATGAGGTTTATTTGGACCCTGTTGTGGAGGACCACCTCGGTTTGTTTCTGCTGCGTATAGAGCTGTTGAACTAAAACCAAAACCCAGTACGAGTGCTGCCAATGTGGCTCGAGTCATTTTTTTCATGTTTTTCTCCATTTCTTTTTTTAAAAGAATATATTTTTCTTTTATTTTTAACGCTTATATCCCAACTCTTAGAATTCAGAGCTATTTTTCTAAGCGCAGACTCATATTAGTGCGATTATTTTCATTAGCGTACAAAGCTTTAATATTCACAATATAGCCGCCTATATTTTTATAAAATTATCTATCTATATATTTATTTATTTTATAAGCACTTAGACTTATATATAAATTATTACAAATACAATCCATTTAAAATTATAAGCATTCCATACTTTCACTACACTTCATTTAATAGATAAAAATACCCACAAGACATTGATATAATTATTTTTTCAAATTACTCAATTTAAATTGGAAATAAATCTTACAAATGCTTACAATTTCCAGATACTACCCTTTAAAAAAATTATTTTTTTTATTTTTTATAGTTATTTTTACAGCATCATAAAAGTTTAATATTTTTTAGCTAAACAAACAATTACAATCAAACAACACAAAGCATATATTGAACCTAGAGTATAAAAATGTAACAAAGTAAATAATTAATTTTATAATATTATTAAATTTTAATTACTATTAATTTAATTTATCAATAATTTTAATATTTAAAAATTTAATTTCAAAATTTATATTCTAATAAATATTTTTTTGATTGAACTCAAGGTAAAAATAAGTTTAGTGATGTTTATTTCAATATTTTTTAATTGATTTTTTTTAGAGGTCGTATAATTACAGTTCAATAACTGATTTATACAAATCAAATAATAAAAAATTGAGTGTGGACATGATCAATAAGAATGAGTTTTTACGCTGGCTATACTTCATTTTTTGAAAAGAAAAATGAAGTGGAAATTTAGAACACATACTATGCTTTAAAACCAATATTATTACTTAATATTTTTAAATATCAATATTTTTACGTGTAAGATCCCACCTATCATAATCTTTATCTACTTTAAATACAGGTAAACTCAAACTTCTACAAAGGTTATATAACCGATCTAATTTTTCTATATTATCAGGATTCCAAGTATTAGTTTCTTTTTCTTGTGAACGTCTTAATTTCCGGTATGAACCTAATCCAAATGTTACATCAACAAAGGCATCAGGATTTATTTCCAATATATAAATTGGTTTAAATCCTGGTGTAATTTTCTGCCATACTTGACCATCAAAATTATACTTTCGTTGACGTGGTATATGATAGGTAGAAATATAAGGTGAAATTTTTTTTACAATTCTTACCTCTTCTTCATACTTCCAAAAATGCATTTTATTAAGTAGCGCTTGTTTCAATATTTCTTTATCTTTTCCCCAAGTTAAATTTTCAACATTATTCAAAAATTCAACAGTACATCGATTTAAGTTTTTCGGCTCTTCACTTAAATATGTGACTGAACCACAGTCTGCTGTAATAATGAATTTATCAGCATCATTCAATCCAGCTTTATTTACGTCAATTCCAATTACTACACCATTATGGCTATCTGCATAATGTGCCCACATCAATGGATTTAATGGCTGTTTAGTTAAACATGTAATTAAATACTTTCTGGAAAACTTCTGCTGCAAAACCTCATTAGAATTTCGCTTTGAAATTACATGATCATACAAGCCTAATGTTGTACATTCGAACGGATCATTAAAATCCTCTAAATGCGAAAAAGCTAATGTCCGATTATTTAAGGTTAAAAGAGCATCATCAAAGCTCATATATTTATATAAAATCATTATTCTTATCCAATAAAAAACCCCGCTTTCGCAGGGCTTTTATAGCATAAAAATCAGCCAATCAAGAGATTAGTTTTTCTATTTATCAACGATTTTGTTTGCTTGGCTCCAAGATATGAAAAAAATGGGAAAGCACTGCTTTCCCATTTTTTCAGGCACGTAAACATAGAAATAAAAAACCCACTCAAATTAAGTGGGTTTTCGCATTCAAATCAATTGATTCGAGAAATTAGTTTTTCTCTTTATCTACAATTTTGTTCGCTTGGATCCAAGGCATCATCGCACGTAACTTGTTACCAGTAACTTCGATACCGTGAGCCGCATTTTGACGACGACGAGCAGTCATAGATGGGTAGTTCAACGCACCTTCTTGAATAAACATCTTCGCGTATTCGCCAGATTGAATACGTTTAAGCGCATTACGCATTGCTTCACGAGACTGTTCGTTGATTACTTCAGTACCCGTTACATATTCGCCGTATTCAGCGTTGTTTGACACTGAGTAGTTCATGTCCGCGATACCGCCTTCGAACATTAAGTCAACGATCAATTTAAGTTCGTGTAGACATTCGAAATACGCCATTTCTGGTGCATAACCAGCTTCAACCAGAGTTTCGAAGCCCATTTTAACCAATTCAACAGCACCACCACAAAGAACTGCTTGCTCACCGAAAAGGTCAGTTTCAGTTTCTTCACGGAATGAAGTTTCGATGATACCTGTACGGCCGCCACCTACGCCTGAAGCGTAAGAAAGAGCAACGTTACGCGCATTACCAGAAGCATCTTGGTGAATCGCGATAAGGTCAGGAACACCTGAACCACGTTGGTATTCAGAACGTACGGTGTGACCAGGAGCTTTAGGTGCAACCATGATTACGTCTAAGTCAGCACGTGGAACAACTTGGTTATAAAGAATCGAGAAACCATGAGCAAATGCTAAAGTAGCGCCTTGCTTGATGTTTGGCTCAATTACGTCACGGTAAAGTTGAGATTGGAACTCATCTGGAGTCAAAATCATCACTACGTCAGCTTGTGCTACAGCAGCAGGAACTTCAGCAACTTTAAGACCTGAATTTTCAGCTTTCTTCCAAGAAGCAGAGTTCGCACGTAAACCTACAGTTACGTCAACGCCAGAATCTTTCAGGTTAAGCGCATGCGCGTGGCCTTGTGAACCGTAACCAATGATCGCTACTTTCTTAGATTGGATAATAGATAAGTCACAGTCTTTATCGTAAAAAATTTGCATTGCTGTCTCCGCTTAAATGCTTGTTTGTCCGTTAAATCAGGCAATGACCCTTAAATTTACATTGCCTGATACCCTCTTCTTATTCAGATGAGGAAATACTTAAAATTTAGATGGTGAGTACTTTTTCGCCGCGTGCGATACCTGATACACCTGAACGAACCACTTCTAAAATCGTGTGTTCTGCAAGTGCATCAATAAACGCATCCACTTTTTCAGTGGTACCCGCGATTTGAATGGTATAGGTCGTTGGTGTTACATCGACAATCTGACCACGGAAAATATCTGCCGTACGTTTGATTTCGTCACGCGATGAACCCAATGCTTTGACTTTAATCAGCATCAATTCACGCTCAATATGTGCACCCTCAGACAGGTCAACCACTTTCACCACTTCAACCAACTTGTTAAGCTGTTTGGTAATTTGCTCAATCTTGTGATCATCACCATAAGTGGTCAATGTCAAACGTGAAAGCGTTGGATCTTCAGTCGGAGCAACATTCAATGTTTCGATATTGTAGCCACGCTGTGAAAACAAACCCACTAAACGGGAAAGCGCGCCTGATTCGTTTTCTACGAGTACAGAGATAATATGTCTCATTTCGTGCGCTCCCCTTTAGCCAACCACATATCCTGCATCGACTGACCCGCAATCAACATCGGATAAACGTGCTCGGTACGATCTACCATAACGTTAATAAATACGCACTTGTCGTTAATCGCCATCGCTTCTGCAAGCTTCGACTCTAGCTCATCGGCATGATTAATCTGAATACCGACATGACCATAGGCTTCCATCAGTTTGGCAAAATCAGGCAATGAATCTACATAAGAACTTGAATGACGTCCTTCATAGTTCATATCTTGCCACTGCTTCACCATCCCTAAAGACTGGTTATTCAGGCACAGGATTTTTACATTCAGGCCATATTGCTTACAGGTCGACAGTTCCTGGATACACATCTGAATCGATGCTTCACCGGTGATACACACCACTTGCTGTTCCGGGTATGCAAGCTTCGCAGCCATTGCATACGGCAAGCCTACACCCATGGTGCCTAGACCACCTGAGTTGATCCATTGACGTGGACGTTTGTATTTGTAATACATCGCACCAAACATCTGATGCTGACCGACATCAGAAGTAATGATCGCTTCGCCATTGGTCACTTTATCCAATGCCTGAACCACTTGTTGTGGCTTCATCACGCCATCAACACCCGCTTCAAAACGACCGCCATGAACCTTGCGCCATTCATTGATCTGTTTCCACCATGCCGCAATCGCTTCAGGATTTGGCTTAGAAACATTAAGCTGTTTCAACTGGTTCAACATCTCATTCAGTACAGGCTCTACAGCACCGACAATTGGAATGTGCGCCATAATGGTTTTTGAGATTGTCGCTGGGTCGATATCTATATGAATGACTTTAGCATTTGGACAGAATTTTGCAGGATTGTTGGTCACACGGTCATCGAAACGCGCACCCACACACAGAATTACATCTGCATTGTGCATGGTCATGTTAGCTTCATAAGTACCGTGCATACCCAACATACCGATGAACTGTTCATCATTACCCGGGAATGCGCCAAGACCCATCAAGGTGTTGGTCACTGGATAACCCAATAAATGCGCCAATTCTGTTAATTGTGCTGAAGCATTGCCTTGAACCACACCACCGCCTGAGTAAATCACAGGACGTTTAGCATGAATCAGCTCTTCAATCGCTTTACGAATTTGACCTGAGTGACCACGGAACGGTGGTTGATACGAACGCATCTTCACTTTTTCTGGGTATTCGTAAGCAAATTTTTCTGCAGGATTGGTCGCATCCTTTGGAATATCGATCACTACAGGACCTGGACGACCTGAAGACGCAATATAAAAGGCTTTTTTGATAATTGCAGGAATTTCGCTGGCATGACGCACCTGGAAACTATGTTTCACGATAGGACGTGAAATACCGACCATATCGGTTTCCTGAAATGCATCTTCACCAATCAGATGACTCGCAACCTGACCTGACAAAATCACCATCGGGATTGAGTCCATATAGGCCGTTGCAATTGGGGTCACCGTGTTGGTTGCGCCCGGACCTGAAGTCACCAGCACAACACCGGTCTTGCCTGTCACGCGTGAGTAAGCATCGGCCATGTGACCAGCAGCCTGTTCGTGACGTACGAGATAATGATTGATTCTGTCTTGTTGAAATAGCGCATCATAAATATGAAGAACTGCGCCGCCTGGGTATCCAAAAACATGTTCAACGCCTTCGTCCGCTAATGCGCGAACAAGCATTTCACCACCAGATAGAAGTTCCAACGTGATTCACCCTAATATTATTCACTGCACAAATGGGAGGCATTTGCAGTGTTTCGTTTGTTAACTGTCTGCACTGTTATAGCACACAAATTTCATAGTTTTCAAAGCAATAGGAAAAAAATCTGATCTCTTCACTGTTCGAGCAATACGGGATCTAAAACATGTTGGGATAAACATATTTTGCTTAGCTTTGTTCAATTTCTCGGCTAGAAAAATCGCCCACTGCATGAAATGACACTTAGTCGAAGGGTGATCGATCTAAGGCATATAAAACTATTGCAGCATTCTTGTGTTTTCAGGCTTTAAAGTCAAGTTTAAAAAACAGACAATCCATACTTACTAGTGCCTAGATCTGCTGTTTTTAACAGCAATATCAGCTCATAGCCATGCATTGACTGTCTTGTCTATTCATCTAATCCAATAAAATTCATAGAGTTAATGGTTTAATTTTATAAATTTTTAATATGTCTTATATAAAAAAAATGAATGAATTTTTATTAAATGAAAGGAAATTGTTTATCAATAAATTTTGTATACGAAGATTTGTCTCTGATTTCTTATACGCTAGATTGAGCTTATTTAAGCAGTTAGCTTTGAATAAAGCAGATAAAAATCCATCATTTTTACTGAAAATATCACTACAATAATTGCAGTATTCCATGCCTAGCAAGCCGAGGCCCAAGAACAATGAAAATATCTTTTTTAACCGCCTTCAGTTTGAGTTGCGCAGTTGTTTTGAGCATCTGTAGCACCAGCGCTTCCGCGATCCAGTATCATAAATGGGTCGATGCGAAAGGTGTCACGCATTATACCAAGACGCCACCACCAAAATCTGCGAAAAAAGCCACCACAGTGGATACTTATGGCTGGAAAAATTCAGCCCCGGCATCTCCAAGAACAGCTGAAACTGAAGTTCAAACCGAGAACACACCTCAAGAACAACAGCAACAAGCCCCTCAAGTTCCTGCGAATCAGGACCAGCAACAACGTGAAGCCAACGAAGCCTTGCAGCAATCTAAAAATCGTGCAGTTGCTTTATAAGACACCTCTATATAGAACAGCGTGTTTTTTCTTCGGGAAATGCCGGCGCAAAATTCACTTTTAGGTGCATTTTGCGCTATGCTGTGCAACAGACTTTTTTCACCGTAATTCACTGATACGTTTATGACTACTCACATTGATTCCGAATATCAAGCCAGTGCGATTGAGCCTCAAGTCCAACAGGATTGGGAATATCGCAAAGCCTTTAAAGTTGCCGACAAAGTAGAAGGTCCACGTCGTTATATTCTCTCGATGTTCCCTTACCCAAGTGGCAAGCTACATATGGGTCATGTGCGTAACTATACGATTGGTGACGTGATCAGCCGTTTCCATCGCTTAAAAGGTGAAACTGTCCTGCAACCGATGGGTTGGGATGCTTTCGGTCTGCCTGCTGAAAACGCAGCGATTGCACACCAGGTTGCACCGGCAAAATGGACATTTGAAAATATTGCTTACATGCGTGACCAGTTGAAAAAACTCGGTCTAGCCGTAGATTGGGATCGTGAATTTGCGACCTGTACCCCTGAATACTATCGTTGGGAACAATGGCTATTTGTTCAGCTTTATAAAAAAGGCTTGATCTACCGTAAGCTTTCAACCGTGAATTGGGATCCGGTCGATCAGACTGTTCTTGCCAACGAACAGGTTGAAAATGGTCGTGGCTGGCGTTCAGGTGCATTGGTAGAAAAGCGTGATATTCCAATGTACTACTTCCGCATCACTGATTATGCGCAAGAGTTACTTGACGATTTAGACACGCTTAAAGATGGCTGGCCACAACAAGTGTTGACCATGCAGCGTAACTGGATTGGCCGCTCACAAGGGATGGACATCACTTTCCCTTCAGCAAATCCTGACGTGTATGCAGATGGTTTAACGGTATTTACTACCCGTGCCGATACCTTGATGGGCGTAACGTATGTTGCAGTTGCAGCAGAACACCCGATGGCGCTGAAAGCGGCTGAAACAAACCCAGAATTGGCTGTATTCATTGAAGAATGCCGTATGGGTTCTGTGGCAGAAGCGGATCTTGCGACTGCCGAGAAGAAAGGCATGGCAACCGGTCTTTCTGTGAAGCATCCTGTGACTGGCGAAGAAGTTCCGGTTTGGATCGCCAACTATGTATTGATGTCTTATGGTTCAGGTGCGGTGATGGCAGTTCCATCACACGATGAACGTGACTTCGAATTTGCCAATAAATATGGCTTGACCATCAAGCAAGTGATTGATGCCAAAGGCGCAGATGATGCTGACTTTGATGCGACTCAATGGCAAGAATGGTACGGTTCGAAAGAAGGCAAACTGGTTAATTCAGGCGAATTTGACGGTTTAGATTTTCAGGGTGCATACGATGCATTCCTTGCTAAATTAAAACCAACAGGCCTGGCAAGTTCTAAAGTTCAATTCCGTTTACGTGACTGGGGTGTATCTCGTCAGCGTTATTGGGGTTGTCCAATTCCAATGATTAACTGTCCATCATGTGGTCAAGTGCCAGTACCTGAAGAGCAGCTTCCTGTGGTTCTTCCGACTGACGTTGTTCCAGATGGTTCAGGTAACCCACTGAACAAAATGCCTGAATTCTATGAAACGTCATGCCCAAGCTGTGGTGGCGATGCTCGTCGTGAAACAGATACGCTGGATACCTTCGTAGAATCGTCTTGGTACTATGCACGTTATGCATCTCCAGACTTTACTGATGGCATGGTAAAACCTGAAGCGGGTCAAACTTGGCTTCCAGTCAACCAATACATCGGTGGTGTTGAACACGCGATTCTGCATTTGTTATATGCACGTTTCTTCCACAAATTGATGCGTGATGAAGGCGTGGTACAAGGTAACGAGCCATTCACCAACCTGCTTACCCAAGGCATGGTGCTTGCAGATACTTTCTATCGTGAAGCTGAATCTGGCAAGAAAACCTGGTTTAACCCGGCGGATATCGAACTTGAAAAAGACGAAAAAGGTCGTGTGCTATCTGCGAAATACAATGGCGATGGTCAAGAGGTTGTGGTTGGCGGTCAGGAAAAAATGTCGAAATCGAAAAATAACGGTATCGACCCACAATCGATTATTGACCAGTACGGCGCAGATACGGCACGTGTATTCATGATGTTTGCTGCACCACCTGATCAATCACTGGAATGGTCTGATGCCGGTGTTGAAGGTGCAAACCGCTTCCTGAAACGTGTATGGCGTTTAGCAACAGGTTTCCTTGAAAAAGCGAATACTGCTGCAAACATCGACAAATCGGCACTGTCTACGGCTGCGCAAGACCTACGTCGTAAGACACACGAAACCATCCAAAAAGTCGGTGATGACATCGAACGTCGTCATGCATTTAACACTGCCATTGCTGCATTGATGGAACTTCTAAACGCCAACAACAAGTTTGAAGCCCAAGATGACAATGACGTTGCTGTTGCACGTGAATCAATTACCACGCTGTTAACTTTACTTGCACCATTTGCACCGCATTTAAGCCAGACTTTATTGGCTGAATTTGGGATTGAATTGAATTCAACTTTGTTCCCTGCGGTAGATGAGTCTGCGCTGACACGTAATACGCAAACCATCGTGGTTCAAGTCAACGGTAAACTCCGTGGCAAGTTAGAAGTATCAGTCGATGCTTCTAAAGATGATATTTTGGCTCAAGCCAAAGCATTGCCTGAAGTTCAACAATTCTTGACTGGCCCAACCAAGAAAGAAATTGTGGTACCGAATAAATTAGTGAATTTGGTGGTTTAAGTCCTTACATTCCCTCTCCTTTCAGGAGAGGGTTAGGGAGAGGTAAATATATAAACCCTCATCCTAACCTTCTCCCAAAGGGAGAAGGAACTTTATGAAGGATTTCACAATTCCCAAACAAAGCCCGTTGCCAGCCAACGGGCTTTGACTTTACAATCCAGTTCAGGATTTCAAATATTCCCTTTCGGGAAGCATAGAGGGCAACACATGCATTTGGGCAAACGTTTAGCAGCAATTGTTTTAACTTGTGGTCTGAGTGCAGGCTTAGTCGGCTGTGGTTTTCATCTGAAAGGAACCAATCCGAGCTCCGCACCTGTTGCTTACTCTGTCATGAGCCTGTCTTTACCGCCCAACACTGAAGAACTGCAAGAGAAACTGGCAGTTTACCTCGGTGCTGCAGGCGTACAGCTAAGTAATGCACCTAAAGCTTATGTGTTACGTGTCCTGGATTACACTCCTCGCCGTCTGGAACTGAACGGTAAACTGGTTGAAACCTTATTACGTTTAAACGTGACTTTCCGGATTGAAGATGCACAAGGCAATCCGATCACTGAACCACGCACTGTCGTGGCAACACGTACGTATCAATATGATATTGAAACGGTTAACACCGATGATCAGGAACAAAAATATCTGAATCAGGTCATTATTGATGATGTGGCGCAGCAGATTGCACGTCAGATTTCATCGAACCGCTTACCCTTAGCCAAACAAAATACCTCAGCGCAACCTGCTCAATAAGACCTCTTTATGAAACTTGATTATCTACAAGCCCTGAAACGTGTCGATGAAGCTCGCGGTGCTTGGGTCTTGCATGGTCAAGAGCCTTTGCTGGAACAGAATTTAATTGATGCCTTTCGGGCCAGCTGGCAAAAGCAGGACATTGAACGTCAACGCTATGACATTAGTTCGGTCGCCGACTGGAAAACCGTCTTTAATGCCTTGAACAGCTTGTCGCTGTTTTCAACCCAGTTGGCGATTGAAGTACATGGCAATATCAAACCGGATGCCAGCGCAATCAAGTTACTGAAAAACTATTTGCAGCATAATGAACAAAACCTGCTGTTGGTGGTGATGCCCAAACAGGATAGTAATAGCCTGAAATCCAGTTTCTTTCAGCTGATTGATGCCAATGGTGTGAATGTTTCGCTGGTGGCCAATTATCCAAAAGACCGGCAGCAGATTCTGGGTATTGAAGCTGAAAAACTCGGCATTCGTTTAGCCAATGATGCCTGGCAATGGCTGGAACAACATCATGAGCACAACCTGCTTGCAGCAAAGAACAGCCTGATGCGGGTTAGCGATACCTTTGCTGAAGTCGATATCATTCAGGTTGATCATTTATATGCATGTTTACAAGATCAGTCACGTTATAGCACCTATGATTTGAGCGATGCCCTGCTACAAGGTAATCTTTCCCAGTCGATCAAAATTTTTCAGTATCTAGTCGTTTCAGGTGAACCGATGAGCCTGATTTTATGGAGTCTCAGCAAGGAAATGCGTCTGTTGATGCAGCTGTTTGAACAACCGCAAAATGCCTTGCAAATCGGGATCTGGAAAACCAAAGTCGGGTTATATCAACAAGCCTTGCGCCGTCTCAGCCCACAGACTTTTCTGGCCTGGCCGGGGTTATTATTAAGAATTGATGCCTTAATTAAAGGACTCGGACATGAAAATCCGGAGCATTTGGTACTACAGGCGATTTCCAGTATCTGTGGCAAGCCCCTATTTCACTAAGTCTTTGTCAAAATTCGAAAAATAAAATAATAATCATTCCTATTAGTTTAAAAAAATACACGATTTATCCTAATTTCGCTTTTATAATCGTTCACAATTCTCTGATTTTGAACCGATATTGATCATGCCAAAAATAAAACCGACGAAATTGATTATGGCCGCCGTGATTGCCATTGCGCTCATCGCTGCGGGGTGGTACTTCCTCAAACCCAAAGAACAGCCTCCGCAATATATTACGGCTGAAGTCACCCAGGGCGATATCGAAAGCTCTGTACTGGCGACTGGTATTCTGGAAGCGACCAAGATGGTCAGCGTGGGAGCGCAGGTTTCGGGTCAGGTCAGAAAAATGTATGTAGAACTGGGCGATCAGGTCAAGCAAGGTCAGCTGATTGCGCGGATTGACTCCGTTCGTCAGGAAAATGATTTAAAAACCGCTGAAGCCAGCATTAAAAATCAGATGGCACAACTTGCAGTAAGACAGGCAAATCTGGCCAAAGTTGAAGCTGAATACAACCGTCAGAAAGCCATGTATGCACAGGATGCCACTTCTCGCTCAGAGCTGGAATCGGCATTTGCGAACTATAAAACGGCGCAAGCGGATATCACCGCTATCAATGCACAGATTGAACAGTCGCGTTTGACGCTGGCGACTGCCAAAGAAGATCTTGGCTATACCCAGATTGTAGCCCCGATGGATGGCACGATTGTGGCGATTGTGACTGAAGAAGGTCAAACCGTGAATGCCAACCAGAGTGCGCCGACCATTGTTAAACTGGCCAAACTCGACACCATGACCATTAAAGCTGAAATTTCTGAAGCGGATGTCATGAAAGTTGAAGAAGGTCAGACGGTTTATTTCACTACGTTAGGCAATAACGAGAAAAAGATTTACGCCAAACTGCGTCAGGTTGAGCCTGCACCCAATTCAATTAATACCGATGGCAATACCTCAAGCTCATCGTCAAGTTCTGCGGTGTATTACAACGCATTGTTCGATGTCCCGAATGAAGATGGAAAATTGCGTATTGATATGACTGCGCAAGTTTATATCGTACTGGATGAAGCTAAAAATGTGCTGACCATTCCTGCTGCGGCCATTCAAGGTTCAAACCGTCCTCCACGTGCCAATCGTGGTGAAGCGCGTGGTGAGGGTTCTCGCGGTGAAGGCGGCTCGGCATCACGTCCTGAAGGCGATTCGGCTCAAGGTAACCGCCCTGCCGGTGAACGTCCAGCGCGTCTAAACCTGTCTGAAGCAGAACTTGCGCTGATTGAGCAAGGTAAAGCACAGCGTGGCGTGGTTCGTGTCTTGCAAGCCGATGGTACTGCGAAACCAACCCCTGTATTAATCGGCTTGAATAACCGTGCCACTGCGCAAGTGCTGAAAGGTTTAAAACGTGGTGATCAGGTGGTGATTGCCGATGGTTCTGATACCTCCAATGATGCGGCAAAACGCGGTGGCAATAGCCGTGGCCCAATGAGAATGTAAGCATGAATTCACAACAACAGCCTCTCCTCGAGGTGAAAAATCTGGTTCGTGAATTCCCTGCGGGTGAAAGTACGGTCCAGATTTTAAAAGGGGTGAATCTGGAGATTTATCCGGGTGAACTGGTAGCGATTGTCGGCCAGTCCGGTTCGGGTAAATCAACCCTGATGAACATTCTGGGTTGTCTGGACAAACCGACTACGGGTAGCTACAAGGTCAAAGGCCGTGAAACCCGGGAACTGGAAGCGGATGAACTGGCGCAATTACGCCGTGAATATTTCGGCTTTATTTTCCAGCGTTATCATCTGCTGGGCGATTTAAACGCAGCAGGCAATGTCGAAGTCCCTGCGATTTATGCCGGTGCAGATTCATCTGAACGACATACGCGAGCCGTCAAGATTCTGACCGATCTGGGTCTCGGTGAAAAAACCCAGAACCGTCCGAGCCAGCTCTCTGGTGGTCAGCAGCAACGGGTTTCGATTGCCCGTGCGTTAATGAATGGCGGTGACGTGATTCTGGCCGATGAACCGACAGGTGCATTGGACAAGAACAGCGGTATTGAAGTGATGCGCATTTTGCGTGAACTGAATGCCAAAGGTCATACCATCATTCTGGTCACGCATGATCATAATGTAGCGAAAAATGCGACCCGGATTATCGAGATTTCAGACGGTAATATCATTTCCGACCAGCCCAATGTTCCTGAAGTCGAAGAGCATCTGGAAAAACAGCCGCTGATCCGCAGTGAACAAAAGAAGATTTCTTCATGGCGTTCTGCAGTTGACCGTCTGGGTGAAGCCTTCCGGATGGCCTTGCTGGCCATGAATGCACATCGCATGCGGACTTTCCTCACCATGCTCGGAATCATTATCGGTATTGCTTCGGTGGTCTCGGTGGTGGCACTCGGTAATGGCTCACAAAAGCAGATTCTGGAAAATATCAGCAGTCTGGGGACCAATACCATTACCGTATTTCAGGGTCGAGGCTTTGGGGATAATTCCAGATCTTCACAGTCCAAAACCCTGATTCCGGCCGATGCCGATGCGCTAGCTGAACAACCGTATGTCGATGGCGTCAGCCCATCGGTGAATAGCAGTGTCACCGGCCGTTATAAAGAAATTGAAGCTTCAACTACGGTCAACGGCGTCAGTGAAGATTTCTTCTACGTGCGTGGCATGACTTTCCAGTCCGGTCAGCCTTTTGACCGCAGTAGCGTCATGCAACAGGCGCAAGATGTCGTCATTGACACCAATACCAAAAACACCTTCTTTAAGGATGGCACCAATCCGGTGGGTCAGGTGATTTTACTCGGGAGCGTACCGAGCCGGATTATCGGGGTGATTGACGCGCAAAAAGGCATGATGGGCAATAATGACAGCCTGAATGTCTATCTGCCGTATTCCACCGTCATGAGCCGTATGCTGGGGCAATCCAATGTGCGTAGCATCATTGTGCGGATTAAGGATGAATACCCAAGTGCGGCGGCTGAAAATGCGATTCTGAATCTGCTGGTACAGCGACATGGCGCGCAGGATGTGTTTACCCAGAATGCCGACAGTATTCGTGAAACCATTCAGCAAACCACGGCGACCATGACTCTGCTGATTTCAGCAATTGCGGTAATTTCACTGGTGGTCGGCGGGATTGGCGTAATGAATATCATGCTGGTATCGGTAACCGAACGTACTCAGGAAATTGGTGTGCGTATGGCGGTGGGTGCCCGTCAAAGTGATATTTTGCAGCAATTCCTGATTGAAGCCGTTCTGGTCTGTATCTTGGGTGGTATTTTGGGTGTGCTGCTTTCCCTCGGGATTGGCCAATTAATTACCCATTTTGCCGGCGGTACTTTCCAGATGGCGTATTCAACCACTTCGATTGTAGCGGCCTTTGTCTGCTCAAGCCTGATCGGGATTGTGTTTGGCTTTATCCCGGCACGTAATGCCGCTCGTCTGAATCCAGTCGATGCGCTCTCTCGCGAATAAGGAATCTGATATGCAAATGAATTTAACCAAGCTTGCCAGTGCCCTGTTGCTGGGAAGCTCGCTGGTCGGTTGTGCCGCAGTGGTGAAAACCCCCTATGAACAGCCTGCGATCAATATGCCGGGTAGCTTTCAAAACAATAAGGTGCTTAGTCAGCAGATTCATGCCGATATTTTGGCAGATCAATGGTGGACTTTATTTAAAGATCCGCAATTAAATAATTTGGTGAATGAAGTATTGGCGCAGAATACCGATCTGGCAGTGGCCGGCATCAGTTTACAACAGGCCCGTATTCAAGCCAGACAAGCTCAAAGCCAGCAAGGCGTTCGTGTCGGTGATGCAAGAATTTCAACGGGCCATCGTTTTAGCCTAGATGGTGGTGGCGATTCTTCGACCGGTATTTCTCTGGGTTATCCGGGCTTAAGCTATGAACTGGATCTGTTTGGCAAACTGGCCAATCAAACCGAAGCCGCTCGCTGGGAGGCCTTAGCCTCTGAAGAAGACTTGCAGGCAACTGCTCAGAGCCTGATCGGCACCACAGCGCAACTCTATTGGCAACTGGCTTATCTGAATGAACGTTATAGCGTGGTACAGCAAAATCTGGCGACCGCGCAAAAAACCTATGATCTGGTGCGAGTGCAATATCGTGCCGGCGCAGTATCCGGTCTGGATTTAACCCAGGCGGAACAGGCGATTCAAAGCCAACAGGCAACCTTAAGCCAGATTGAACAACAACGTGTGGAAACACGTACCGGACTCGCGGTATTGCTGCATATGCCGGTACAACAGCTCGCGATTCAAGAGCCAAGTCGTTTACCGAATATTCAATTGCCGAGTATTCAGGCCGACTTACCGGCAAGTTTATTGTCACGTCGTCCTGACCTTCGAGCGACTGAACTGCGCTTGCGTAAGGCACTGGCCAATAAAGATGCCAACAAAGCCAGCTACTATCCATCCATTAGTTTGACCGGTAATCTGACCACCGGTATTGGCAGCAGTACGTCCCTCTCCAATGCACTGAAAAATCCGGTTGCAACTTTAGGTGCTGGTCTGACTTTGCCTTTCCTGCAATGGAATGACATGAAACGTGATCTGCAAGTCAATGAGCTGGAATATGAAAAAGCCATTATCCAGTATCGCCAGACCATGTATGAAGCCTTTGCTGATGTGGAAAATGCCTTGTCGAATCGTACTGAGCTCACTAAGCAGGTGACTTTGCAGCAACGGAATGTTGAGCTGGCAGAAAGAACTGAACGCTTGACTGAAGTGCGTTATCGTAATGGTGCAGTAGCCTTGAAAAACCTGCTGGATGCACAGGAAACCACGCGCAATGCACGGCTGTCCTTGGTGCAAACTCGACAGAACCAATACAATGCCTATGTCACCTTGATGCAGGCATTGGGTGGTAGCCCGATTAAACAGTTGCCTTAACAAAGCTTAATCCATAAAAAAACCGCTGCCAAACAGCGGTTTTTTTAGTTCATATGATTTGAGTCAGTTTATTTCATTTGCAAATACGCATTCACATTTTTCAATAATTCAATTGATCGCTCATGTCCGAGCAAACTGCCTTTTTCCAGCCAGTCTTGTGCGATTCCGATATCACGCTCTACACTAATACCCTTGGTATATAAACGCCCAAGATGGCTATAAGCATCCGCATTCACCTGCACTGCCGCCTGCTGATAATACTGCACGGCTTGCTCAATATTGCTCTCAACACCTTGACCCTGCTCATATGCTTCACCCAGAGCATTCAGTGCCACACCATTCTGCTGAGCAGCCGCTTTTTGCAGATAGCTCAAGCCTAAGGCAATATCCTGCGCAATCTGTTGCCCCTTAAGATACTCCAATCCCAATTCTGCCTGTGCCTGTGCATGTCCCAGTTGTGCAGCCTGATGCAGATAACGATTGGCCTGCTCTGAATGACAGATAAAGACCGGATAAATACCTGACAGAGCCTGATACAGGAACCAGGCTGCTTCCTTGGAGCCTTTCGCAACCGCCTGATTCAGATACTGGACGGCTTTGTCGCGTGTCGGCAATGGATATTCCGCCAGACTATAAAAACGCCCGACGATATAAATTAAATCCGCTTCAGACTGAGCCACAATCTGCCAATAGTGCTGTGCCGCGCTCTGAATCATTTGTGTGGCTTTGGCAATGTCTTTTACTGTACCGACACCATTTAAATAACACAGCGCTAGCCCCATCTGTGCAGACACATCATCAGGACTAAGCTGATAGGCAGCCTGATATAACTCAAATGCTTTTTGCGGTTCGTTGGCCACCAGGTGCTGCTCAAAATACAGCGCAGCAATCATGCATAATGCAGGCGCATGCTGACTGTTGGCCGCTTCCGACCAGTAACGAAATGCCATGGTTTCATTTTTATCAACATACCAGCCATGAAAATAAGCCAGCCCGATTAAAGTCTTGGCTTGTGCATCGGCATGCTCTTTGGACTGCTGCAATAAATGCTGGAACACGCGTTGACGCTGGTCGGTATCGATACGGCCTTGTAACACACCGGCATAATAATCATAGAGACCTTTCTGGTCACCGAGACTGATACAGCGTTTAATAAATTGCAGCGATTGCATCAGGTCTTGGGGGAGAATCTGTCCATGCCCATAATCATCGGCGATCTGCTGATTAGCGGCCAAATGATCTTGTTGTGCCGCCAGAAACAGATAATGAATTCCTTGCACTAAATCCTGGGCTGCTGAATCCGCCAAATAATACTGGGCCAGCTGATACTGCGAATTGGCATGACCCTGTCCGGCATTTTGAATGAATAATGCCAGACGCTGTTTTTCTGCAGTCATCTCGTTTTGAGGATGGTCTTCGGTCGAAGAAAGTTCAGTGATGCGGTACTGGGCATCCAGATTGCCACGTGCTACCGCATGTCGGTACCAATACAAAGCTTTTTCCGGGTCAGCCTGTTGATACGCCTCCCCTTCATGAATCTGCCCCAAATGATAGGCTGCTTCATCACTGCCCAAGCGAAAGGCTTTGTCCAGGTAGCTGATGGCTTTTTCAGTATTTTGCTCATGCCCTAGACCTTGCAGATGCATTAGGCCCATACCTACATAGGCTTGTGGAATTTCCTGTTGCTGAGCCAGTCCCTGATAAATCTGATAGGCACGTTCATAATTCGGATGTTCCGGATCTGAACTCAAACGTGCTGCATGTTTCAGTTGAGCATCAATCTGCTCAATCCATAAATCATGTTGTACAGCCTTCGCCTGATCACGTTTCACCGGATCCGGACGTTTCCACATCCAGATCGCCAACGCCCCTATCCCCAAAATCAGTACCAGCAAGAACCACATAGCTGCTCCAAAACATTATTTTTGTTCTGCGAATGAATCCTTTCATTCTAAACGCCAGTTTAAAAAAAGCACATAGATTGTGCTTTTTATTTTTTAAATCAGGCTTTTGCTCTTTTACTATCGAGCTTTTTCAAACCTTCTGCCACAGCGACCATGGCAAAGCTTGAAGTTACCACCACGGCAGAACCATAACCACCGCAGCGCAAGCCGGCACTGGCGCAGACATCGGCACTGGAGAATGGATTATCGATGGAATAGACACAAGTAATGCCGAATTTTTCTTTGGGCTTTTTGCAGATGCCTTTAGCACGTAACTGGGCACGCAATTTGGCCAGCATCGGGTCCTGTTCGGTTTTAGATAAATCGGCGACCCGAATTTTCAGTGGATCCAGTTTGCCACCTGCCCCGCCCGATACAATTAAAGGAATCTTGTTAAAGCGACAATGTAGCATCAGGGCAAATTTGGCTTTGACATCATCGATGCAATCTAAAATCAGATCCGGTGTCGGAGCTAAAATTTCTTTGATATTCTCAGGCGTCAGATAATCATCAATTAGATTGATTTTAATCCGTGGATTAATTGCACGACACCGCTCGGCCATAACTTCAATTTTTTCATGACCCAAGGTGGTACTCATGGCAGGTAACTGGCGGTTGATATTTGATGCCGCCACCACATCCATATCGACCAAGGTCAGTTCGCCAATTCCGCTACGTGCCAGAGCTTCTACTGCCCATGAACCGACACCACCGATGCCAATCACCATCACATGACTTTTTTCATAATGGTTAAAGCTGTCTTCTCCATAAATTTTGGCAACACCAGCAAAACGGCGGTCATATTCATCATCTTGAAGCAGGTCAGTCATAGGTCATCTATAGCAATAAAAATACCGGATCATTTTAGCAAAATCCGCTTTTCTTTACCGCCACTAAATTTTTGATCGATTTAAATGACATTCAGATCGGCTGAGAGCGACAACTCACTCGCAATTGATTAAAATATCAACAAATTAATTCTATGTCATTTGGCCCAAAGGAGTGGAATGTCATGCTATTTAACACCCTTTTGGGTTTGAACATGCTTTGTATCGGACTTTATTTTTATGTTCTGATCAGCCAAAAGAAAAAAAATTATTATCTCAGCATTCTCATTCGTTTAATGACTTTAGGATTATTTGGCTTGGTTATTGTCGATCGTTATGAAACACAGAATCATCTGATTTTGTTATTGCTCTTGTGGGTAGGCTTTGAAAGCATGGAGCAGTTTTACGCTAGAAAAAAATCCGATTCAGTAAAATAAAAAAGAGGCTTACGCCTCTTTTCAATTCATCGAAACTTAGTCTTTATTCATGATAAAGAAATATTGACGATAATATTTCAGTTCCGCAATCGAATCGCGAATGTCATCCATCGCCAGATGCGAAGCATTTTTCTTGAGGCCACTCATGATTTCCGGGCGCCAGCGTTTGGCCAGTTCTTTCACTGAAGAGACATCCAGATTACGGTAATGGAAATACTGCTCCAGTTCAGGCATCAGGCGGTGCAGGAAGCGACGATCCTGACAGATCGAATTACCACACATCGGTGAAGATTTTGGATTCACCCATTTTTTCAGGAATTCAATAGTTTGCTGCTCGGCATCCTGAGCGGTCAGTTTACTGCGACGCACACGTTCAATCAGACCAGACTGGCCATGTTGACGAGTGTTCCACTCATCCATGGCATTTAACAGACGTGCAGGCTGATGTACCGCAAGCACAGGACCTTCTGCCAAAATATTCAAATTGTCATCGGTTACAATTGTTGCAATTTCAATAATTTGATCATTGTCTGTGTCTAGACCTGTCATTTCAAGGTCAATCCAAATCAGGCGGGTATCAGCGGTGCTGCTCATAAATGTGCAATCTTATTGGGTTTAAAAACAACTATAGTAGCAAATTAATTACATCTTGGGTGTCATTCGGGGGCTGCTTCATGCTATTTTTGCCATCTGATTTACCCGGTTTTTTTAGGATATGAATGGCCTTAATACGTAAGCGTCGTCTGACAGAGCAACAACAGCGCCGCATTCAGAAACAACAGAAAACACGTCAAGAAGATCTCGATACCTCCAGTGATCTTGAAGGTTTAGTGGTGCAACATTATGGCCGCCAACTTGAAGTGCAAGCTTTGTCTCGCCCTGACATTCACCCTGAAAAACCTGTGGTCGCCGATGGTGAGCCTGAACCTTTCTGGAAAGAGATTGAACTGGACAGCGTCTGGCGCTGTCATACTCGAACCAATCTGGATTTATTGGTCACGGGTGACCGGGTCAAATGGCAAGCCGATCCGAATACCGGTTTAGGAATTATCACCGCGATTCATCCCCGAAAATCCTTATTGACACGCCCCGACCGCTATCACAAGGTTAAACCGGTAGCGGCCAACATTTCACTGATTGTGATCGTGTTTGCACCATTGCCTGAACCAGCGCCGGGTCTGATCGACCGCTATCTGGTGGCCTGTGCCGATGCCGATATTCCTGCATTGCTGGTGATGAATAAAGCCGATTTGTTAAAAGAAAACGATCCGATTCTGACTCTGCTGCAAGAATATCAAGATCTCGGTTATGAAGTGATGCAGACCCAATCCGATGGCGACCTGACTGCACTGTCTAATCGTCTGGAAAATGAAACGGTGGCTTTCGTCGGTCAATCTGGTGTGGGTAAAAGCACACTGATTAATGCGATCGTGCCGGATGCCGCACAGAAAACCAATATCATTTCCGAGAACTCGGCACTTGGTCAGCACACTACGACATCAACGCGCTTGATCGGTTTTGGTGAAGGTGCCGCCCTGATTGACTCTCCGGGAATTCGTGAATTTGGCCTGTGGCATCTGACTTTAGATAAGGTACAAAGCGGCTTTCCTGAAATTGAAAACCTGCTCGGCCATTGTCAGTTCCGTAACTGTACCCATAAGCATGAAAAACAATGTGCTTTGCGTCAGGCTGCTGCCGCAGGTGAAATTTTACCGCGCCGACTGGACAGCTATTTACGTTTAATCGACGAAATCACTGAAGCACAGCAAAAAAATTAATTTTCTTAACCCTTGGCCCTTGAAGCGGTGATTTTGATCACCATATTTATGAGCTATACTCTTGGCAATTTTAAAATTGTAATTAGGTGAATTGTGGAACGTTGGTTCGAGTTTATGGGGAATCACCCCTTCTTATTTGGAACACTCGCGGTATTAGTGGTTTTGTTCTTCATTATCGAAGGTCAACGTAACGGTCGCAAAATTTCTCCGCAATCGCTGGGAATTTTAGTCAAAGCAAAAAATGCCATGCTGATTGATTTACGTGATGCCAAAGACTTCCGTGAAGGTCATATCAGCGGCAGCCGTAATATTCCATATAGCCAGATTACAAAACATGTTGAAGAGCTGAAAGCATCTGATCGCCCTTTGGTGTTCATTTGTAACCTTGGACAGGTGGCTGGTACTGCATTACAGCAGGTTGGTCATGCCGATGCCTACCGTCTTGATGGCGGCGTCAGCAACTGGAAAGCTCAAGGTTTACCTTTGGTGAAAAGCAAATAATCCACGAACAGGAGATTGATCATGGCTGAAGTTACTATTTACTCGACGACAGTGTGTCCTTATTGCGTGCGTGCAAAACAGCTACTGGAACGTAAGGGTGTGGCATATAAAGAGATTAACTTGTCTCAAGAAGCGCCTGAAGTACGTCTTGAATTGATGCAGCGTACCAATCACCGTACCGTGCCACAAATTTTTATTAATGATCAGTTCATCGGTGGTTTTGACCAACTTTATGCTTTAGAGCGTGAAGGCAAACTTGATGAATTGCTGGCTTAACCTTACTAAAATTATCACTTCATATTAAGGATCAAAAAATGAGTGAAGAACAACAAGCTCAACCACAATTGGCATTAGAGCGTATTTATACCAAAGATATTTCTTTTGAAGTTCCTGGGGCGCAAGTTTTTACCAAACAATGGCAACCTGAGTTAAACATCAACCTTTCTTCTTCTGCAGAAAAAATTGATGAAACTCATTTTGAAGTAGCTTTAAAAGTCGTGGTTCAAGCGACCAACGAAGGTGATACCGCGTTTATCGTTGATGTGACTCAAGCCGGTATTTTCCTGGTAGATGGCGTTGAAGAAGAGCGTCTTCCATACATCCTAGGTGCATACTGCCCGAACATCCTGTTCCCTTTCCTACGTGAAGCAGTGAATGATATGGTAACTAAAGGTAGCTTCCCACAGTTGCTACTTACACCAATCAACTTCGATGCTGAATTTGAAGCCAATATGCAACGTGCGCAAACCGCCGCTGTGGATGGTCAAGCTTAATCGCTGTCCTTCAAATCTAAAAAAGACCGCTTATGCGGTCTTTTTTATTGCCTTGAGTGGCCTCCCCCTTTATCAAAGGGGGAATGAGGGGGATTTTAATCATTTCCTCACTCAGAGGAAGAAGTCATTTCCCTCTCTCTAACTCTCTACCTGAGGCAGAGAGAACTTATAGGATTTATTCCGAATCCGCCATCAAATCGGCGCTCATACCAACAGTGTTAAAACCGGCATCAACATACAGGATTTCACCAGTGATTCCGTTAGCCCATGGCGAGCACAGGAATAATGCGGCATTACCGACATCTTCAATTGTCACATTACGTTTTAATGGTGCAACTTTCTCATTCAGGTCAAGCATTTTACGGAATGATTTAATACCGGAAGCTGCCAAAGTACGGATTGGACCCGCAGAGATCGCATTCACGCGAATACCTTCCTGACCCAAGCTAGACGCCAAATAACGTACGCCAGCTTCTAAAGAGGCTTTGGCCATACCCATCACGTTATAGTTTGGCATTACACGCTCAGAACCTTGGTAGGTTAATGTTAGCAAACAACCTTGACGGACTTGTAGCAAAGGTTTTGCCGCGCGTGCCATTGCGATAAAGCTATAGGCACTGATGTCATGCGCAATATTAAAACCTTCACGATCCGTGATTTCGGTGAAGTCACCATCCAGCGTATGTGCCGGTGCAAAACCGATAGAATGCACTACGCCGTCCAGACCATCCCAGTGTTTGGCCAGTTCAGCAAATGCATAGTCAATTTCAGCATCTACTGCCACATCACAAGGAAAAACCAGTTTCGAACCAAACTGTTCAGCAAAGTCATCTACCCGCTTTTTCAGCTTTTCATTTGGATAAGTAAAAGCCAATTCAGCACCTTCACGATGCAATGCTTGAGCAATACCAAAAGCAATCGATAATTTACTCGCAATGCCCGCGATCAAGAAGCGCTTACCCGCCAAAAGTCCTTGTGCCATGTGAATCTCACCTAAAAAAATGTATATGGCATGATGCCAAGTCTGGAGCATTTTAGAAATTGCATAATGCACCTTTTTTTCTATTTATGATGAACTGGGAATTTAAGACCGAGTTAAGAGCGTTAACTTAAATGGCCAGATGCAGGGCCTGATGAGTATTTTGCCAGAGCTGTTCAGCCAGTTCCTCTTTGTGCATATGCAGGCTCTTTGCCAGTCCTTGCAGCACATAAGGTAAATTTGCAGGTGTATTTCGGGTACGTTGCTCGGTCGAGCTTTGACAACAGAGTGGTGTCATATCCGGACAGTCAGTTTCTACTACCAGATGTTCCGGTCCGACATACTGCACCACTTGATGCAGTTTTTTGGCATTTGGATTGGTGATTTGCCCGGTGATGCCCAGTTTGAATCCCAGTTTGATAAAGGCTTTGGCTTCCTCAACCCCACCACCAAAGGCATGCGCAATGCCGCCCTGTTTAAACTGCTGCTGTTTTAAAATCTGCAAAACCTCCGCATGGGATTTACGGATATGCAGCAAAACCGGCTTATCGAATTGCTGTGCCAGTTCAAGCTGTGCAGCAAAAAAATCTTTTTGTTTCTGGAAAATTTCAGCCTGTTTGTGCTGTTTAAAAAAGGTATCCAGTCCGATTTCACCAATGGCAATACAGTGCTCATTTTTAAGCAGCTGTTCCAGCTCCTGTAAATGATCAGTCTGATGCTGTTCAATATAAAATGGATGCAAGCCCGGTGCTAAATGACTTTGCGGTGCATTTTCCAGGTCATTGATAAAGTCGTGAGTTCCTAACAGATCAGCAAAACGGTTTTGTAAAAAACCAATTAGAACCAGATGCTCGACACCTGCCGCTTTGGCCGCATACGCCAACTGTTCCCGATCAGGATCAAAATCGGGAACATCAAAATGGGTATGCGTATCAAACAGTTTTAAGGTCATTTGGCTTTTGCAGCAGATGCTGGCTGTGCCTCAGAGGCAGCTTTTTCAGTTTTAGGCAGATATTCAGGTTTCAGTACACCTTGTAGCTGCTCATAAGGAATCATTAAACGTGGCAAGCCAACCACATATGGCCCAATTTCATATTCGGCATATTGCAAGACCAGACCTTGTTGAGCCAGATAGAAATTATCGGTGAGTTTGAACTTCCAGGCCTGTTCATATTCCGCCACATCTTTGGCCAGCTTGGATTCTACCACCCAGTTTTTAAACGCATCATAAGCACGCGCTTCCAGTTGGGCTTTCTGTTTGGCCGCAATAATGTCATCCAGCTTAACCAGTTTTTTCTGCTCCAGATCAAAATTATAATAAGTCTGTGCAGATGCGCCGTGTGCGCCTCCCAAATAGTAACTACTGTTCAGAACCACGGTCGCCAATGGATCTCCTGAAGTCAGAATCTTGGGCTTAATCATCAGGCTAATACTATGACTGGCACTCAGGGCCTTAAGCTCCTTATCCAGATTCAAGAAAGTCTGCATATAAGGCTGGGTTTGCTGTTCAAGCTGCTGTTTCGGTGTGGTCACTGTGGCCAAAGCCGCTTTAGGTTCAGAGGCGGCAACGTCTGCTTCGCTGGCAGCGCTCACTTTTGCCGGTTCAATTGCATCAACAGACAGGATATTTTTCAACTGTTGCAGAATCTGCTGGTCGATCCATTCATCAATAAAGCTCTGATTACTGTTCAGACGTTCGATCGAGATTTCCGGACAGCTTTTGTCTTCACATTCTGGCATCGCCAGCTTGAGCTTTTCGGTATCGCCGCTGAGTTTAAGTGCTTCAGCTTCGGCTTGTACCACTTCGGAAGTACTTGATTCTTCCGGCTCATTACTCTTTGGCTGACAGGCACTCAGCAAGATCGCTGACGCCAGTATGGATAGACAAAAGATATTCTTGTATTTTGGCATTCATTCACCTTTTTGGAACCTGTAATCTTGCAGGATCATGAGCTTTAAAACATATGCTGATAGATATCAGCTTTCAAGACCTGTTGTGTTTGTTGTTTTGTTAAATAAATATCCAGTTGTTTGGCGTCTTTGCTAATTTCATGGCTGCGAAAATGCAGACCAATACCTTCCTGATCAAAAAACCAGTCAGCTTGTCCCCAATACAGTTTTTTCGGCGCTTTCTGCTGCACTTGCTGATCGTTTTCTTTGAGCCATGTATCATAGGCTTGCTGAATAATCTGATCCATTACTAACTGTTGCTTAGGATCAACAATATCCAGTGGGGTCAGCATTTTCTGCTGGCGACGATCCGCCACAAAAAAATAATAGCGCTCATGTACGCTGACATTTTCCTGTTTGGTATCGACCCCGATCTGCATCAACACATATTGATTGCGCTGGTAAGGAATACGGGTATATAGCGATAACTCATAAGCCTTGTTCAGATTGAGCTGCGCCTGCCAGGCATCCGATTTTTTTACATAGGCATTGATCGCCTGCTGTAAATTCATGTCCTGTTTCAAGCCGATTTGATCCTGAATTACTTTGGCCTGCTGCTTTTCAATCCACTGGTTCATCCATGGATCAACCGTATGTAAGGTCTGAATATCCAGATTGATACAGTTTTTATTTTCACAAAATGGCAAGGCAATCTTGGCCGGCTGCTCTTGAATATTCAGATAAGGTAAAACATCTGTGGTCTGCTGAGCTGCGGTCATTTTCTCATTTTGCGGAGTATTAACAGGCTCTTTTTCGCTTTGATCACAGCCACTCACGACAAGACTTAAACCAATCACAGAACCGAGGACAACTTCCTTGCTGAGCTTCATTCTCTTTGCTATATCTATCGAGTTATTAATTGCTTAAATGTAGCATAAAATAAAACAGCTTCCGGAGAAGCTGTTTGATATTTTTAAACTTTAGCTGCGTAGCCTGAAAGTTTAGTGTTCGCGCGTATTGTGGAACACGATGTCCGGATAACGTTCTTGCATGAGCTGTAAATTCACCCGGCTTGGTGCAAGATAAGTCAAATGACCTCCACCATCGACAGACAACTGGTCATGAGCTTTTTTCTTGAATTCGTTGAATTTCTTCTCGTCATCACAAGACACCCAACGTACTGTGTTGATGCTGACCGGTTCGTAAACACAGTCGACCTTGTATTCTTCTTTCAGACGGTAAGCCACTACTTCAAACTGTAGCACACCTACAGCACCTACGATCAGATCATTGTTATTCTGCGGCATGAATACCTGGGTTGCCCCTTCTTCTGAAAGCTCTTTCAGACCTTTTTGCAGCTGCTTGGATTTTAGCGGATCTTTCAAGCGGACACGACGGAACATTTCAGGCGCAAAGTGTGGGATGCCGGTAAACTGAAGTTTCTCACCCGAGGTAAATGTATCACCAATCTGGATGGTGCCATGGTTATGCAGACCAATAATATCACCCGGCCAAGCTTCTTCCAGATGCTGACGATCACCGGCCAAGAAAGTTAAGGCATCGCTGATGCGCACATCTTTATCCAAACGTACATGCTTCATCTTCAAGCCTTTTTCATACTTGCCTGAACAGATCCGCATGAAGGCAATACGGTCACGGTGTTTCGGATCCATATTGGCCTGAATCTTGAAGACAAAACCGGTAAAGCCTTCTTCATCCGCTTCTACAACACGATCTTGGGTCGGATGGGCTTTAGGAGATGGTGCATATTGACTGAAGGCATCCAGAACATGGTCGACACCAAAGTTACCCAAGGCTGTACCGAACAACACAGGCGTTTGACGACCGGCCAGGAATTCTTCACGATCTAAAGGCTCATTGGCCATTTGTACCAGTTCCAGCGATTCTTCAAATGCCGCCCAAGCCAGTTCACCCACTTTCTCACGAAGATCAGGATAGTCATAACCATCTCGCACTTCGATCTCGGTAATGACTGAACCGAAACCGGCTTTATACACGTAGAATTTTTCTTCGATTAAATTGAATACACCGGCAAAATCACGGCCAGTACCGAGCGGCCAGGTGATCGGAACACATTTAATTTTCAGAACGTTTTCGATTTCATCCAGAAGCTCAAGCGGTTCACGGATTTCACGGTCCATTTTGTTGACGAATGAGATGATCGGGGTATCGCGCATACGACACACTTCCATCAATTTAATGGTTCGGTCTTCGACACCTTTTGCACCATCAATCACCATCAGCGCCGAGTCTACCGCGGTTAGGGTACGGTAGGTATCTTCCGAGAAGTCTTCATGTCCCGGGGTGTCCAGAAGATTGATCATCTTGTCTTTGAAAGGGAACTGCATCACTGAGGTTGTGATCGAGATGCCACGTTCTTTTTCCATTTCCATCCAGTCTGATGTTGCGGCCCGGTCAGATTTACGGCTTTTTACCATCCCGGCCACCTGAATAGCCTGACCCCATAACAGCAATTTTTCTGTCATGGTAGTTTTACCGGCATCGGGGTGGGAAATAATAGCGAACGTACGTCGCTGGGCGACTTGTGCCGCCAGTTCTTGCTTAAAGCTCATGAAATACACCTACTGCTCAATGCACAGCATTCGAGATCAAATTCGATCAATATGAAAAAAATTGGCGATATTGTAGCAGAGTTTCAGGGTGGAGTTCCGTGAGCCATGTTGTCTATCTATCCTGACGCTCAATGAATTAGAGCGCTATTCATGGAATTGTAAGTTTTCTAGTCGTTGTTCATCTCCCGGCAAGCCCAGCAAAAAGCCTTGTAACTGTTCACAACCGAGCCGGGTTAAAATTTCTGCTTGCGCTTCTGTTTCAATACCTTCGGCGGTCACCACCAAGCCCAGTTTTATGGCCAGCTGAATAATGCTTTCCAGAATCATTTCTTCTTTGGAGCCAACTGCCAGATTTTTGATAAATTCCCGGTCAATTTTTAACTCATCTACGGCGAAATTCTTTAAATAGAGAAAACTGGAATGCCCTGTACCAAAATCATCAATGGCTAGACGGATGCCCATTTGTCTTAAGCGCTTAAAGCTGCGCATACTCACATCAATATGATGCATGGCAGTCGATTCAGTAATCTCGATCATTAAATGCTGAGGACTGATTTTATATTGTGCAAATAACTTTTCTAAAGTACTAAACAGATGCTTATGTTCAAATTGTACCGCAGACAAATTGACCGCGATAGGGAAAAATTCAGTATGTGTCCGTTGCCATTTTTGAATCTGCTGACAAGCCAGTTCCAATGCCCAATAGCCCATTTGAATAATCAATCCAGTTTTTTCAGCCGCATTGATAAACAGATTCGGGCCGAGCAAACCAAACTGGGGATGGTTCCAGCGAATTAATGCCTCTACCCCACACAAGCTACGATCCTTGGTCCGAAACTTGGGCTGATAAAACAGCACAAACTGCTGCTCTTCCACGGCTTTATATAGGTCATTAATCAGGGTGCTTTGGCTTTTACTTTCATCCTGGTCGGTAGAATAATTAAAGACTGAATAGGTATTGCGTCCCTGATACTTGGAACTCAGCATCGCGGCATCAGCATTGACCAGCAGATCCTGTAAATTTTTGCCGTGCTCCGGATACATGGCAATACCAATACTGCCCGAGATATGAATACTCTTGCCTTCAATCAGGAAACTTTCCTGAATCAGTTCAAGAATCTGTTCTGACATTTTTGCAGCTTTGGCGACTGAAGTATTTTCCAGTACCAGCAGAAATTCATCCCCACCAATTCTGAGCAGCTTGGAATGATGGCCTAATAACAGATGAATCCGCGTGGTCAATTGAATCAGCAACTGATCACCGACCAGATGGCCAAACACATCATTGACTGCTTTAAAACGATCCAGATCGATATATAAAAAAGCAATTTCATGCTGCTGTTCGGACTGACCTGAAAACAGCAGATTTGCATATTCAGCCAGATACAAACGGTTAGGTAATTTGGTCAGATTGTCCTGAATGGTCTGATTTTCAATTTGTTGATTGGCCCATGCAAGCTGACGGTTGCGTAATCCCACACGCAGTTCGGATACGACGATACACATCAGCGTCACCAGCAGCAATCCACTCATCAGTATCATGGCCAGAAATAGCTGATCATGTGCCTGAACTAATTCCGGTGACTGTTGCACATGGGCAGCAGTAAAATTGAATGACATCATGCTAATAGAGTGCATGCCAAAGATGCCGAGTGCGATCACACCTGCTACGAGAACTGCCCGGAAAAATGACCAGGTACTTCTGGTACTTAACCAGAGGGTAAACATAGCGGCAATACATATCACCAGAACAGATAGAAGCAGCGCCCCCCAATCCAGCTCGTATTTATTCAGCACAAAACTTGCTGTCAGCCCAATAAAATGGATCAACCAGATGAATAGACCCAATAGCATGGCGGTTAGCATTAAATTGAAGGTTTTAAAGTTTGGCTGTGAAGCGCCTGAAGCAAATTCTTTAATCCGTGCGATGAGATAGCAAGCAACCAATGCAGAAAGAACGGACCCGATGACTAGACCAATATCATGCTGAATATCAATCATATAAAATGTTCCCCATCGGTGATCATTTTTATTATTCTCTGCACTGATATTTCCATTTTCACCCGGTCAAATTTGAACTCAGTAAAATCTCAAGGCTGACCATCCATGCAAGCCAATTGGTCTGCAGCAATATCCAGTCTTAACTAAAATTTAGAATTTATATTTCTTTCTTTTGAAGTTGAGAATTGCCCCTAAAATCAGACTCAATATAAAAATAAAATATGACTTATATATTAGAAGTGTTTCAAATTTAAGCAAATATTTAGCTTCATTTTTTTAGCTCATTTATTCGATCACCATCACAATTTTTTTCTTTTTATTTAGACAGATGGCACTTCATAGCAAAATTTTATTTGGTCTTTTGTGCAGATTTTCAAAATAAAAAAATAGCCAGTCGAAACAGGCTATTTTTATTAACGATGAATGAGGCTAAAATTTAGGGTTTTGCCTGTAATTTGGCATAGTCCAGTAACACATTTGCCGCTTCAATCACAAACGCTTCTTCTTCAGGTAGAGCCGGACGTTCTTTGGCCTTCATCTTGGCACGTGTTTCAATCAAGGCATCCAGTGAAGCCTGATAACTTTCCCAGTTTGGATAAGGTTTCAGACCTGTTGCAGCACGACGAGTGTTTTCTGCGTCCAGCGTTTTTTGCTCCATGGCAATCAACTCAGCTTTACGCTGTTGCAAGTCCAGTACCTGACGTTTCTCTTCTTCGGCTTTCTTCATCACGGCCTTACGCTGTTCTAAATACTTGAACTGAGAATCCAGTGTGACCCTTTGCTGAGAAAGTTTAGCCAATTCAGGAACGTATTTCTGTACTGCACCTTCACGTTTAAATGGTGCCGTTGGAATGGTATCCCACTGCAAGGCATTTTTAGCCTTACGCTCGCCAAACTCTTCGTTATAAATATCGACCAGTTTAATGTCCGGAACGACCCCTTTATTCTGGGTACTGCCACCAGTCACACGGTAGAATTTACGCTGTGTCAATGTCGCCTGACCATGCGCCAGACTATCCAGTTGTACCTGTGCTGTACCTTTACCTGTGGTGGTACTGCCAATCACAATCCCGCGCTCATAATCCTGAATCGCAGCAGAGTAAATTTCACTGGCCGATGCAGAGGCCAGATTCACCATCACTGCCAATGGACCAGCATAAGTTTGTGCACCGCCATCATCATCTTCAAAGACGCTGACATTGCCATTGCCATCACGGATCTGCACCACTGGACCAGACTTGATCACCTGCCCCAACATACGCGCCACTTCTTCCAGTGAACCACCTGGGTTATTCCGTAAATCGACAATAATCCCGGCAACATTCTTCGCTGCCAGCTCTTTCAAGGCTTTGTTGGTATCTTCAGACACCGAACGATAATCGGTACCGGCACGGCGTGCACGATAGTTCAGGTAGAACGATGGAATTTCGATCACACCATATTGATATTTCTTGCCATCGCGTTGAATGTCGACTACACGCGTACGTACACCGGCATCTTCTTCCTGAATCACATCGCGGGTAATGGTCACATTACGTGCCTGCCCCATGGCAGCACCCGCACCGAGTAAGCGTAAAGTCACTTTCGTGCCACGTTTACCACGAATCAGACCGACAATTTCATTACTTGGCCAGCCAATGACATCGACCATCTGCTCGCCGTCTTGTGCCACACCAATGATACGATCCCCTGATTTCACCTGACCAGATTTGCTGGCCGGACCACCTTCAACGATGGTTTCAATCTTGGTGTAATCTTCATTGCCACGTTCTGGACGAATCGATACGCCGACGCCTTCCAGCTGTAAAGTCGTCTGACGATTCAGCTCCATCGCATCCACAGGCGGGAAGTAATTACTGTGCGGATCATAAGTCAGCATCATCGCGTTCAGTGTCTTGTCGAGCACATCATCGCTCTTGATGCGGCTGAGACGTTCCAGCTGACGGGTATAACGCTTGGTTAAGGTTTGCGCAGGCGTCAGATCTTCAGGACCCGTCAGGTCTTGTCCATTCGCCAGTTCCGGATTGGCTTTCAGGGCTTTCTGCTTGGCCAATTCCTCTTCTTTACTGATGGTCAAATTGATCAGCTGAGACACCAGCATTTTCGACCAATGCGCGCGCTGTTCAGCCTCAGTTTTAAAGAACGGCGCTTTTTCACGATCCGTTTCGATATAAACATTCGGCTGATTCAGATTTTGCGGTTTTTTCAGTTCATTCAACATATAGGTGTAGAACTGCTGCAATCGCTGTTGATATTGCGCATGCATTTCATAAGGGCCAGACAAATTGCCGGCTTTCAGATTGGCACCAAAATTGGCACCATAGCGTTTCTTATAGTTTTCAACTTCTGGGGCCAGAAACAGACTGTGTTCCGGATCAAGACTATCAATATAGAAATCAAAAATACGCTGGGAAGTCTGGGCATCCAGACGCATATTTAAATAGTGCTGACGGTCAACCAGGGTTGCCAGCTGACGTGACACCAGCGCCTGCTCTTGAGATGGCTGAATTGCTTTACTGACCACTTCATTACTATTGGCCGCAATCGCATCATTCACTACATGGGTAAAAAAGAATCCACCTGTCGCAATCGCAACTGCGCAAGCTATAGTTTGAAATTTCATAAATAATTCGTACTTCCTTGGCCTAAAGACCAATGTGACCGTGTTGCTTTTCGACCAGAATTTAACGTATTCAGCATCTTAAACAACTTAATATGTTTATGTCGTGTAGTTTTATCATATTCTGTGCTGACAAAGTGTAGCAAATCATTGCAGAATTCAGGTATTGTTTTCTCCGAAAAACTCTAAAACGGATTCCGCATATGATTGGCGCATTGATGCTCGACATCGCAGGCACAACCCTCACTCAAGAAGATATTGAACTATTAAGTGCGCCGCAAGTCGGTGGAGTGATTTTATTTGGTCGCAATATCGAATCTCCGGCGCAAGTCCGTGCTTTGACCGATCATATGCGTCAGGTGCGTCCTGATATTTTAATTGCGGTCGATCAGGAAGGCGGTCGTGTCCAGCGTTTAAGACAAGGCTTTACCCTGCTGCCTGCAATGGGAAGATTTGGCGAACTTTATAGTAATGATCCACAGCGTGCTTTGGAACTGGCTGAAAAATGCGGCTGGCTGATGGCAGCTGAAGTGCTGGCTGTTGGCATTGATTTCAGCTTTGCCCCGGTACTGGACTTGAATGACATCAGTGATGTAATCGGTGATCGTAGCTTTGCCCAAAATATCCAGGACATTATTCCACTAGCCAGCGCATTTCTAAAAGGTATGAAACGTGCCGGTATGGCTTCAACTGGTAAACATTTCCCCGGGCATGGCTCGGTCAAAGCGGACTCACATGTTGCTGCAGCGATTGATACGCGCTCCTATGCAGAAATCCAGCAAAAAGACATGCGAAGCTTTATCCAACTGCAACCACAACTAGATGCGCTGATGCCGGCTCATGTCATCTATAGTCAGGTCGATCCCAATCCGGCAGGCTTCTCGGAATTCTGGATTCAGAAAGTTTTACGTCAGGAGCTTGGTTTTGACGGTGTTCTGTTCTCGGATGATTTAAGCATGCAGGCCGCATGTGTCGCAGGCGGTGCCGATGCCCGAATTCAGGCCGCACTCAAAGCTGGTTGTGATATGGGTCTGGTCTGCAATGATCGTGCAGCACAATGTATTGCACTGGAAGGAATTGAAGATCTGCCCCTTCCGAACCAGCAACGTCTGGAACGTATGCGCGGCAACATCCCGAACATTCAGATTGGGTCAGAGCTTGATCTGGGAGAAGCATGGCGCAATATCCGTGATGAAATAGTGGCGTTCAAACAGCAGATGAGCTAAAGCTTTTTAATCCAGTCAACACAAAAAAAAGGAACACGACAAAGTGTTCCTTTTTAATTATAGTAATGAAAAGGTTACACAATTATTTAATCAATTTAAAAATAACAATAAGGTAAGAACGATATGACAGAAACACTTTCACAACATCGCCATATTTCATTTACTGCGCACTATACCGGCTATATCTGGTATCAAATGGGGATCTCGCATCCAGCCTTTGCGACCACTAAAGGTAAAATTCTGGCCAAACTGCTTCACCCACTTGAATCCTGGGCAGAACGCCATGTCGGCGGTAGCATGCGTACGACACTTAAGCAGCGTCATCAAATGATTGATGAGCATTTGTGTCAACTAATTGAGCAACACCCACAACTTCAGGTTCTTGAAATTGCCTGCGGACTATCTCCCCGCAGCTGGAATTTCAGACAGAAATTTCCCGAGATTAATTATCGTGAACTGGATCTGCCCGATATGGCCAAGATCAAGACGCAGGCTTTACAGCAAATTGATCAGCATGCCCCTGAAGTCCTGACTGCCGATATTTTTAGTGAAGAGCTGGACTGTATTTTTCAGATGTTTGACCGCAGCCAGCCCTTAGTGGTCATTAGCGAAGGACTGATTAATTATTTTGATCAGCAGATGTTACGCATTCTGATGCAGGGTATTACAGAAAATGCACAGTATTTCCCGGCAGTTCACTATCTCAGCGATATTTATCCCGAACCGGTGAAAAATAAACTGGCGAACTTTATCTGGAGCAGTAGCCGTCTGCTTAAATTCATGTCTCGAAGTGCGTTTACCTTTCATTTTAAATCCCCCCAAGAACTGCAGCACTTTTTTCAACATGCAGGATTTGACCAGGTTGAGGTACAACAACCACAACGTTATTTTGCCGAGCCTCGTCAGCCAAACCCGGCATCAGAACAAGATGAACATTTAGGTGATCTGGTCTGGATGATTCATGCCGTGAAAAAAAACAGCGTTTAAGCACGCTGTTTTTTAAAGAGGATGTTTTTAAATTGCCGCATCAAATACTTCGGCATGTTGTAAAATTTTCTGCTGTTTTAAAAAAGCCAATAAACGTTCTGCCACTTCAAAACTGCCATGTTTGAATAAGGCACGCAGCTGAGTATCATCCTGTTCAAAGATTAGGCATTCAATCTGAAATTCCCCTGTTTCATCTTCCAGATGCAAGGCCAAATCACGTGGATAAGTTGTTGCATGCGCAGCCTGTTCTGCATCTAACTCCAGCAATACTCCGAAGAAATTCATGTCCACAATCTCTGCTTTTAAAATGAGATCAGAATGACGATGACTGAGGAAACGCTGTGAATCTTGCACCTGAATCCTCTCTTCACCGCGACGTTCAAGCTGCTGTATCTGTTCGCGAGTGAATGGAATAATTCCTTCCAGTTGATCCACAGGCTCATCACACAAGAAAGTTGCAAACAGATGCATGGTTTCTTTACGACGTTGTAACTGCGGTACATGATCGGCGCCTGCAATTTGTACATACTGCATATTCGGACATTGCAGGGCAAAATTGGCATTCTCATGTGGCAAGGTAAAACTGTCATATTGCCCACATGCCACCAGCACTTTGCACTGTGGAATCGGCACATTGGTCAGACGCAATAAACGGTTGCAATTGATATCATAACGATCCTGTTCGGTGGCCGTAAATTCCGCCATCTGTTTAAAGAACAAACGCTTTGCAGTCGGTGACATCCGGGTTTCTGTTAAACGTGCATGATTCACCAGGTACAAAATGACGGCCTGACCAAATTCATCCATACGCTGTTCTTTCATTAGATGCAAAGACTCTTCCAGCAGCATCCGCCAGCTTTTACGGGTTTTCTGCATCACACCCATCAGGATCATCCGATCGACCAGTTCAGGACGCTGATCTGCCAAACAGGAAGCCACCACTGAACCCAAGGACATGCCTAGAATTGCCACTTGCGGCAGCTGCATCTGTTCCAGCCAGCGCCCCAGCATCGCAGCAAGGTCTTCAAGCTCCAGTGTTCCGGCAGACAGACCTGTGTCGACATTACTAATCTGCTGGTTGGCCCCCATGGACGGCAGGTCAATCAGAATGATGGGACCTGCATCAAAAAGCTGTTCTACACAATATTTGTAGGAGTTAAAATTCTGGAAAGCTCCCCCAATAATCACCATTGGTCTTAAATGTAAGGTATCCGGACGGGCGATCGCCATATATTCGATTTTCCAGCCATCCATCCAGGTGGTGCGTGGTGGCTGCTTAAAACTGTGCTTATCATAAAAATCAAAAAAACCATCGTGTCTATGTTGTTCCAATACATGGGCGTCCATGTGGATAATGGAATTCATATTCCTTTTCCTCCGTCCTTGCCTTATTTTTATTGTGCAAGTCATGCTTAACAGATCTTATAATTCAGGCACATTCCGGTGTGCCTGAACACGCATCCTGCTCTTTAATAATTATAAATGACATCAATGCCGCGTGTTTCATTCTATACAGAGCTGCTTTTCACAAGCAACCGCTTCAGTGACCACTTATCTACTTTTAAACAGAAAACAATTTCAAAATGTTTAGAAGTCTGCGAAAACGGATGATTTTTAATAGATGGGCTTCATTGTGCAGCAGCAGGCTGTTAATATCGAAATGAAATTTCTAAGTGATCAAACCGCTATGCAAGAGTCTATTGAACAATACATGCAAACGGTAGGACAGCAGGCACGCCAAGCGTCTCGCATTTTGGCTCGCGCGTCCACCCAAACTAAAAATAATGCATTATCCGCTATTTATACGGCTTTGGAAAATAGCCAAGCTGCTATTTTGGTTGCTAACCAGAAAGATATGACTAAGGCGCATAATAACAATCTGGACCCTGCCCTGCTTGATCGCTTAGAACTCAACCCCGCGCGCTTTAAAGGTATGTTACAGGGCCTGAAAGATGTCATTGGCCTGAAAGATCCGATTGGTGAAATTAGTGATATGGCTTATCGCCCATCCGGGATTCAACTGGGCAAGATGCGTGTGCCTTTGGGTGTGGTCGGCATGATCTACGAGTCACGTCCTAACGTCACGTTGGAGGCGGCATCACTCGCGCTCAAATCAGGCAATGCCATTATTTTACGGGGCGGCTCAGAAGCTCTGGAATCGAATCAGGCAATTGCAGTCGCGATTCAGCATGGCCTGAAAGTCGCAGGCTTGCCTGAGGCTGCCGTACAGGTCGTGAATACGACTGACCGCGCTGCAGTGGGCCAGTTGATTACCATGACCGAATATGTGGATGTGATTGTGCCTCGTGGCGGCAAGAGCCTAATCGAGCGGATTACCGAGGAAGCACGTGTACCGGTCATTAAACATTTAGATGGCAACTGTCATGTCTATGTAGAAGCACAAGCGGACTTGTTGAAAGCATTGCCTATTGCGCTCAATGCCAAAACCCATCGTTATGGCGTATGTAATGCCATGGAAACCCTGCTGGTTGATGAAAAAGTTGCTGAAGAATTCTTACCACGCATCGCAGAGCTATACCAAGAGAAAAAAGTTGAACTGCGTGGTTGCCGGGAAACCCAGCGTATTCTTGGAGATGCAGTCATTACGGCCACTGAAGAAGACTGGTATACCGAGTATCTAGGTCCGATTCTGGCGATCAAAGTTGTTTCTGGTATAGAAGAAGCCATTGAGCACATTAACAAATATGGCTCGCATCATACTGATTCTATTATTACGGAAAACTACAGTCTGGCACGCGAATTTCTGGCGGGTGTAGATTCAAGTTCGGTCATGATCAATGCCTCTACTCGTTTTGCAGATGGTTTTGAATATGGCTTAGGCGCAGAAATCGGGATTTCGACCGATAAAATCCATGCTCGTGGCCCAGTCGGTCTTGAAGGCCTGACTTCGCAGAAATGGATTGTCTTTGGTGATGGTCAGATTCGCCAATAAGTATTCAGATCGCTCATTTAAAACAGCCTCACTTATGAGGCTGTTTTTTTATGGACAGAAAAATTGACACTGAAATAGATGGATCAGAGCCTTCAGGTCATTTTATTAATGAATCTCTTTATAGAATTGTATTTAGAAACAATATTTGCCTTTTCAGGCGCTAAACTAAAAACCAATCTGTTCTAAAATTAAATTTAAGCAGAATTGAGTATTCTTATTGATTATATTTTCATCATCATTTTATTTATAAATGAAAACTATGAACTGATAAATTTTAGTTATTATTGTTAAATCGGTCGATAATGCTTAAGTCTAATCTGCTAAAGTCTATCTAGGACAGAAAAAAAACAAATGTTAAAACATATTCATTGATCTGGATTGCTGCTTCACTGTCCGCAATTGGGTCAAGCAAATGGACGAGAATTTTAATTAAAAATTGGGTAATCAATCGTGTCTAAATCAGTATTAGTTATTAATTGTGGCTCTTCTTCAATCAAGTTTGCATTACTTCTTGAGGAGCAGAATTTCCGTATTCATGGTTTAGCTGAGAACTTAGGCACAGAGAATGCTCGCATTAAAGGTGTGACAGTTGGCAATGAGCCGGTCGATATCCACATTCCATTTGCTGACCACAAAAAAGCACTCGAAGTCGGTCTGGAACGTCTAGCCAACTACCGTCCGGATGCGATCGGTCACCGTGTGGTACATGGGGGCAGCCTGACCAAGGCTGAACTGATCAATGACGAAATTATTGAAAAAATTCGTGAAGCAACACCGCTTGCGCCATTACACAATCCGGCTCATCTGATTGGCATTGAAGCTACCAAACGTTTATTCCCGGAATTACCACAGGTGGCGGTATTTGATACTGCCTTCCACCAAACCATGCCAGCGCATGCTTATCGTTATGCCCTGCCGAAATTCTTATATACCGCTCATGGTGTACGTCGCTATGGTTTCCACGGGACTAGTCATGCCTATGTTTCAGAGCGCGGTTCTGAACTGGCAGGCAGTTTCAAACAAGGTGGCTGGTTAACCGCGCATTTAGGTAATGGTAGCTCGACCTGTGCCGTTTGGAATGGGAAAAGTGTAGATACCTCAATGGGCTTAACCCCGCTTGAAGGCATTGTTATGGGCACACGCAGTGGCGATGTCGACCCAAGCCTGCATAGCTTCCTGGCGAAAAACCTGGGTTGGGATATTTATAAAATTGACAAGATGCTGAATAGCCAAAGTGGTCTTTTGGGCTTGTCTGACCTGTCGAATGACATGCGCACCCTGATTGAAGCCTCAGAGCAAGGCAATGAAGATGCCGCACTGGCGATTGAAGTATTCTGCTACCGTTTAGCTAAGTCTCTGGCAGCGTTGAGCTGTGGTCTGCCACGTCTTAATGGTCTGTTTTTCACTGGTGGCATTGGCGAAAACTCTGCATATATCCGTGAAAAGACCATGACTTACCTGCCTCATTTTGGTTTCAATCTGGATAAAAACGCCAACAATGAATTGAAACGCGGTACCGAAGGCCGAATCGATTCAGGCACAGGCCCACAAATCTGGGTAGTGCCAACAGATGAAGAAGGCCGTATCGCACAAGAAGTTCAAAGTGTTGTTGAACTTGAAGTGGAGCGCAATACTGCAAAAAAGTCTAAAGCTGAGGTAACGCCTGCATAAGCAGGCTTAGCCACTTTTTAACTGATTTTTATTATTCTGCGACTGACATAACTTATGAAAACAATTTTATTGGTTCCCACTGGGGAAGGCGTAGGCTTAACTTCTGCATGTTTGGGCCTGATTTATGCACTGGAATGCCAAGGGGTAAAAGCTGGTTTCCTGAAACCTTTTGCTCAGGAATTGAATGAAATCGAAGACCGCACCACGGCTTTGTATCGTCATATTTCTCAAAGTGAAACGGTGGAACCCATCCGTTATAGCAAAGTCTTGCAGCAGATCAATCTGGGTGAACAAGATGAATTGCTTGAAGAAGCGGTACGTTTGCATCGTCAAATTGCCAAACAGCATGACCTGATTATTGTCGAAGGTTTGTTGCCAAATACTCAGGACAGTTTTGCCGATGATTTGAATGCTTCACTGGCACAAGCCCTTGATGCCAAAGTTATTGTGGTCAGTAATGCCAATATTCAGCAGCCAAGCCAAACCGCAGACAAAGTTGAACATCAGCTGCGTAATTTTGGTGGCGCTAGCTCTACCCGCCTGGCAGGGATCATGTTGATGCGTACCAAAGGACTGCCTGAAGAATCTGCGCAGATTCCTGTCACGCTGAATCCGGATTTACGCCTTAAAACTGAAACCGCCGAATTTATTAGAGCTATTCAGCAGACGCATCCGCATATTGGTTCTGAAAAATTGCCAGTGATTGGCTTGGTGCCTTTCAGTAAAACCTTAAGTGTGCCACGCATGTCTGATCTGGCTGCCCATATTTCTGCTTACTGGATTAATGAAGGCGAAGCCAAACAGCGCCGTGTGCAACACAGTAGTCTGATTTCAGCCAATATTGAACATGAACTACATAAGTTTGTAGCTGGCGAATTAATTATTAGTGCCTCTGACCGGATTGATGTATTACTGGCAAGTAGTCTGGCCAGCAGTAATGGGATTCCTTTGGCCGGTCTGGTGCTGACTGAACATCAACAGCCAAATGATCATGTACTGGAATTCTGCCAGGCTGCCATCAAGCAAGGTTTACCGATTTTACATACACCACTCAGCACGTTTGAAACCGCACAAAAACTGGCAAATCTCAGCAATGAAATTCCAGTGGATGATACCGAACGTGCAGATCAGGTGACACGTTTTGTTTCAAGCCATATCAATCCGGAATGGCTGAATCAAATGTTGAATGGTTCTTATAAGCCACGTCTGTCACCTTCCGCTTTCCGTCATGAACTGGTACAGAAATCGATTGCTGCGAAAAAACGTATTGTACTGCCAGAGGGTGATGAACCGCGTACCGTACAGGCTGCGGCCATTTGTCAGGCGCGTGGTATTGCACAGTGTATTTTGCTGGCCAAGCCTGAAGCTGTGCTAGAAGTAGCCAAAGCTCGCGGTATTGAATTGCCTGAAGATCTGGAAATTCTTGATCCGGATCTGGTGCGTGAAAACTACATCGACAAGATGGTGGAGCTGCGTAAAGGCAAGCTCAACGAACTACAGGCCCGTGAACAACTGCAAGATACAGTAGTACTTGGCACCATGATGCTGGCGCTGGATCAGGTTGACGGTTTGGTGTCGGGTGCAGTGCATACCACGGCGAATACGGTACGTCCTGCTTTCCAGCTGATTAAGACTGCTCCGGATTACTCACTGGTATCTTCCGTATTCTTTATGCTGTTGCCAGATGAAGTCTATGTGTATGGTGACTGTGCGATCAATCCGGACCCTGATGCAGAACAGCTGGCCGAAATTGCAATCCAGTCCGCCGATTCTGCCAAAGCCTTTGGTATAGATCCACGGATTGCGATGATTTCCTATTCGACGGGAACTTCCGGTACCGGCGCAGATGTGGAAAAAGTCGCTGAAGCCACACGGATTGCCAAAGAACGCCGCCCTGACCTGCTAATTGATGGTCCATTACAATATGATGCAGCATCTGTAGAAAGTGTAGGTCGCCAAAAGGCACCTGATTCACAAGTGGCTGGACGTGCCAATGTATTTATTTTCCCGGATCTGAACACCGGTAACACTACTTATAAAGCGGTTCAACGCGCTGCCAATGTAGTTAGTGTCGGGCCAATGCTGCAAGGCTTGAATAAGCCGGTCAATGACCTGTCGCGTGGTGCCTTGGTCGATGACATCGTGTTTACCATTGCCTTAACCGCGATTCAGGCCGAGCAGCAAGAAGCTTAATACTTCTTGAATTTAAGTTTTCCAAACCATCTGATTGAAAAATCAGGTGGTTTTTTTATAAAAAAACACTCATAGCTTCAATAAATTCAGCACGCGATCATTATCTCGTTTTAATAAACAATAAAAATGCCAGTCTTTCGAACTGGCATTTTCAACGGTTACTCATAAAGTCTGTGACATAAAAAATTAAGCTGAAGCAGCCCTGTTTTTCAGTCCACTGACTTTAGTTTTTTATAAGGTGGTCCACTCTTTATGCACGTCTTCCGCCGTTTTATTGAGCACGACGCTATCGTCTTTGATTTCACTTACCCAACTCAAGGGAATCAGATGATGCTCATTATTTTCATCATCACTTCTTGTTAATTTAATTGAATCCTGACCTTCTAAATGGTCCACCTTCCCGATTTGAGTACCACATGAAGCAATGACTGAAGCATGTTCTTTAATATCACTTGCATTAAAATTGTTCATTCTACTTGCCTGTTTCTAGAAGTTGAGAGAAACAGTCTAAGCAATAAAAAATGCCGCATGTGTAAGGGTTTTCAGGCTTTGAGTTTTTCTGGGTTAAAAATGTAAATGGTCAACATGGCTTGAGTAAGCTATAGGAGAGATGCTTTTTAAATTTGAGTTTTCAAATATTTTTATAACTGGATTCGAAGATTTGAAGATTTGAAGATTTGAAGATTTGAAGATTTGAAGATTTGAAGATTTGAAGATT